>CBFDBS010000034.1:0-12173 GCA_965603105.1 uncultured bacterium | reverse complement strand
AAAAAGCTAATATTTGAGAGATAGTGCTGCTCTCAATCAAGAATAAGGATTGACCGGGATTCTTATTTCAGTTAAAATTTCTCTCACCGGCGGTGTAGCTCAGGAGGTTAGAGCATGCGGCTCATATCCGCAGTGTCGGGGGTTCGAGTCCCTCCACCGCCACCAAATTAAAATGAATTCCGGCACACTTTTTATTGAGTCCAGTATTACCGGCCATGCTCCTCACTAAAGTCGAAGAGACCATTCAAAAAAACGGCCTTCTGGTGCCTGGAGATAAGGTTCTGATCGCCTATTCCGGAGGACCGGATTCCACGGCGTTGATGCTTGCCCTCCTCGATCTGCGCCAGGAGTGGGATCTCGATCTGACTCTGGCCCACTTCAACCACAGGCTCCGCCGGAGCGCGGACAGGGATGAACGCTTTGTCAGGAAGGCGGCCGAGAATCACTCCCTCCCTCTTGTCGTCGGCTCCGAAGATGTTCGTCTTTTTGCAGCCGAATACAGGTTGAATGTGGAAGAAGCCGGCCGAAGACTGCGCTACCGCTTTCTCCGGGAGAGTGCCCGGGCCGGGGGAAAAACGAAGATCGCCACCGGTCACACCCTCAATGATCAGGCTGAGACTTTTTTCATGCGTCTTCTCAGGGGGAGCGGTCTTCAGGGCCTGTCCGGCATTTACCCCCTGGTGGACGGGCTGATCGTTCGCCCCCTTCTCCGGGTCGAGTGCAAAGACGTCGAGGCTTATCTTAGAACCAAAAAAGCCGCCTTCGTCACCGACAGCAGCAATGCCGACCGACGCTTCCTCCGCAACCGGATCAGGCATGAACTCGTCCCTTTTTTCCAGAAAGAATTCGATCCCTCGATTCTTTCCAGGATCGGAAAAATCACCTCGATTCTCCAGGAGGACGAGGCGGTTTTGAACCGGATCGCTAAAACAGAAGCCGGGAAGGCCATCCAGAAAAGAGACGGACTGCTCTGTCTGGATTGGAAATTCCTGTCCTCTCTCCCTCTCGGGATGGCCCGGAGGGTGGCCAGGGAATATGTTTTCGCTCTCAGGGGAGATTTGAGACGGATCACCTACGATGACATCGAGGCTCTGCTGGGCCTGGAGAAGGACAAGGAATGCCAGCTCAAAAAAGACCTCCTTTTGCGCCGGGAGAAAAATTGGATCTTCAACAAATCGCACTCCCCGGCGGAAAAGCCGGACTTTGAACTGCTTTGGTCGGGAGAAAGCCCCCTGGCCATCCCCTCATTGAATAAACACTTGAAAGGACACAAACTGATATCCGCGCCTGAAAACTTGAGCTGTGACAACAGAAAGAAAGCTTTACTGGACTGGAATTCACTCCGCTTTCCCTTGACGGTCAGGACGCGGCGGGAAGGAGACAGATACTTTCCTTTTGGGGCGCCGGGAAGCAAAAAGCTCAAGGAGATTATGAGAGCGAAGAATATTCCCACCCATCAAAGGGAAAGGATGCCTGTGGTGCTTTCGGCCGGCAAGATTGTCTGGGTGACGGGTCTGCCCGTCTCCGATTTGTTTAAGGTAACCCCTCAAACAGAGGATGTCTTCGTGATTTCAGTGGAGAACGGACCGGCCCCGAGTCCCGGTCGTAAGCGGGATTATAGATAGTTCTCCTTCCAGATTTCAAAAACGAGAAGTGCCCACAGCTGGTGGCTGAAATTCTTTTTCTCCTCCATGTGAAGATGAAGCATGTTTTCGATCTGCCGGCTGTCGAAAAAACCCCCGTCGTTGATCCTTTTTGGGGACAGAAAATCGAACAGCATATCTCTCAGTTCCGTCCGCAGCCAGTGCTTGATGGGAATGCTGAAGCCTTCTTTTCGCCTGTAGATATTCTGCCGGGGGAGAAGCCTGTCCATGGTTTTTTTGAAAATCCATTTGGTTGTTAAGCCGTGCAGCTTCAGACGGCCGGGAAGTTTGAAGGCAAACTCGGCGATTTTGTGGTCCAGAAGAGGCACCCGGGTTTCCAGCGATGCGGCCATGCTCATCCTGTCGACTTTGACCAGGATGTCGTCGACTAAATAGGTGTTCAGGTCGAGATAGAGCTCACCAGTGGTGTCGTCAAACAGCGCTGCTTGCTGAAAGACCGCGTCGAGGGGTGAGCGCTCATGGAGGGGGAGAACGCCGTTAATTTTTTGCTTGAAATCTTCCGAGTAAAAAGACTTTTTCTCTTCATCCGAAAAAAACATCATCCAGCGGAAGTGCCTGAGGGCGGGAGGGTGTTCGAAACCCATATTGAACCGCTGGAGTTTGTTCAGGAATCCCTTTTTTTGGGCCGAGGGATGGAAACTCCGGACAAGCGGGGAGAGGGGCTTTTGGAGCGCGGCCACAAGTGGAGCCCGGGAGATTTTTTGGGCCTGGTAGTGTTCGTAGCCTCCGAAAAGCTCATCGCCGCCGTCTCCGGAGAGTATCACCGTCACCTGATCCCTGGCCATTTTGGAAACAAGGTAGGTGGGGAAGATGGAGAAGTCCCCCAGAGGTTCGTCCAGATGGAAAATGAGTTTTTCCGTCAGCTCCAGGGCCTGCGGCCGGAGGACCTGCTCGTGATGGTCCGTTCCGAACTTCTGGGCGATCCCCCGGGCATAGTCGAGCTCGTTGTAGCTTTGATCTTCGAAGCCGATGGAAAAAGTCTTCAAGGGGGAAGCTCCCAGCTCGTTCATCAAACCCACGATGGCGGATGAATCGATGCCTCCGCTCAGAAAGGCCCCCAGGGGGACATCGCTGAGGAGGCGCATCTCGACAGATTCTTTGATCAGGGAATAGAGTTCGTCCATTAAAGAGGGGATGTCGGGTTTTTCCAGCCGACCGCTGTCCGCAGCGGGCGGGTCGAGTTCCCAGTATTTATCGATCTGGACCCAACCCTCCTGATAAACGAGCATGTGGGCGGCCGGCAGTTTGTGAATCCCGTCGAAGATGGTCAAGGGAGCAGGAACATATTCCAGAGTCAGGAAAAGATCGAGCGCCTTGGGATTCAGCCGCCGCCGGACTCCAGGATGGGCGAGGACGGCTTTGAGCTCGGAGCCGAAGATCAGTGTTTTGTCTTCCAGAAGGGTGTAGTGAAGAGGTTTGATGCCCAGCCTGTCCCGGACAAGGACGAGCCTCCTTTTGTTTTTGTCATACACGGCCGAAGCGAACATCCCTCTCAGCCTTTGGACAAAGTCCAGCCCCCACTCTTCATAGCTGTGGACAATTATTTCGGTGTCGGTGCCCGTCCGGAAGCGATGCCCGAAGGCTTCCAGCTCCTTCTTTAGGGATGGCAGATTATAAATCTCTCCGTTGTGAGCCGCCCATATAGAGCGATCCTCATTGGCCAGGGGCTGATGGCCGCCTTCGATATCGAGGATGCTCAGCCGCCGGGCGCCGAGGCCGGCATTGTTTTCGGCCCACACTCCCTCATCGTCCGGCCCCCTGTGGATGATGGTTTTGCACATCGAGGACAGCAAAGAGGCCGAGACGGGATTGTCTGTTTTCTGGTTTACGATACCGCAGATGCCGCACATCAGTTTTCGGGGACAATCTCGAGGCCGAAAAAGACACCTAGAAACCGCCTCTCTTCGACATCCCGCTCTTCGAAGAAGGGAATGACTCCCCGGGCCGCTTTGATTCTAATTTTATAGAGGTGAGTCCATTCCCCTATCTTGAATGCTCTCTTGATGGCGAAGGTGAGTGTTCCGCGCTGATTTTTCCCCAGTGAAATCCGCTGCGTCCGGCCGCCGACCCTGACCTTGATTTCGTTGTGCAGCCTTGGATTGTTCAGAAGATGGAAGCGGAGCTCCCTGACCGGAAAATAGGTCTTGAGAATCATTTCGCAGGGCCGGTCTCCCTTGGTCCAGAAACCCTCCGGCTCGAGCCTGGGTTGGAAGTTGTCGTCTAAAAAGTGGAGCCAGCCGATAGTGTCTGGCGGAGTGCCCACTTCCTGTCGGAAGGCATTGGGATTGGTGGAAGTGGGGTGGTTATTGATAATGGACATTTCGACGGGCAGAAGTTTGAACGGCAATTTTTTGGCGTGAGTGGCGGGGTAGTGAGAGTGAAGGATAGGATTCATGAGTATCGGAGAGATAAAGACAGCCGCCATAATCCAGGCGATGACGAGTTCCCTGGGCTGTCTCTTTATTCCCGGCAGGAAAAAGAAGAGGGGATAGATGTGGAGAAAATACCTGTTGGCCAGTGCCCCTCCGGCGTAGTTGTCGGGCATAAGGACGATATAGACAAGGATCACTCCCGCAATGGCCGCCAGGATCAGCCACTGTTCCAGGCTTTTCTTTTGGAAAACGAACAGAAGGAGGAACAGGAAGGCCGGGAAGAAGTACCAGATGATTCCCGTGAAGCGGCCGAAAAAGTAATAGAAAAGGTTGATCACCGAAATTTTTGCTGGGAGCAGGTGCTTGAGGCCGTAGTCTGTTGTGGTCATGGGCGAGCCAGTGTTGTCGAAGGTCAGGCCTTTGTTGGCCAGAGGGAATTCTCTTCCGGCATTGTCGATGGAATAGAATGTTTTGCGATCCCCTCCCTGGTAATTCCAGTCGCCGGTGACCAGATAATTCGTTCCCCAAAACGCCCCGGAAACGAAACAGAAAACGAGAATGATGCCGGCCGTTTTTAAATATTTTTTCTTGAAAAAAGAGTGAGCGGCCAGAAGTCCGATCAAAACGATACTCGGGGGCTTGGAGAAAAATGCGATCCCCGCCAAGGCGGCGGCGGCGTAGTCGGACCAGTCAGTGAGCAGGAACCGATGCCCGAACGGCTTGCTCTTCTCCTCGGTACAGAGGGCCGCCCACCTCTGTTTGTAAAGCCAGAGGAAGAGAACGGCGAAGGCGAGGAAAAGGTTGAAAAAATCGGGAGAGATCCAGATGAAATAGACGATGGCCACCGAAGCGAAGAGAAAGGTTGCCACAACAGACAGAGAGAGTAGGGGGGGATTTCCGAGGGAAAAATAGGCATACCCCATGAGCAAGATAAGGATCAAAAGCAGCGTGTGGAAGACGAAAAATCCGTTGACACCAAAAACCTTCAGGAAAGGAGCGGCAAAAAGCGGATAGACGAAGGATTTGGCGAAGAATATTTTCCCGTCCTTGCCTTTTTTCATGAAGATCCCCTGAGGTCCGGAGCCAAATACTCGGTAGTAGCGGTTCAGATCCTGCCCAGACATGGAGTATTCGAGATCTCCGTCGTAGGCCAGGCTCTGGGTGATGGCGAAGTAAGTGGCCTCGTCGGCAAACAGGAATTCTTTCTGAAGAACGGGCAGGTTGATAAACAGGGACAGGCCCAGGAAAAAACAGAAGAGCAGAACAAGCAGAGAAAGGACAGTTTTTTTCTCGTCGGGCATTTCTAATCCAATACCACAGACTCTTTGAAATTACAACAGGTGGCAGGGGGATTAAAAATCACCCGTCATATCACCCCTTTAGGGCATGGACGGCCTCTCCCCAGTCTATAATAATGAGATCACTTGACGTAAAGTCATGTTTAATGGACAATCAAAAAACGGTACACCAGGGAAGAAAGGAAGGAAGCTGAGAGGTGATGTCATGAAAAAGCAAGCGGGTTTTACTCTCATTGAAGTTCTGGTCGTGATTTTTTTTCTGGCCGTTTTATCTCTGGTGCTGGTTAGCGTGTTTGTCTACGGATTTCAGGTTTCGACCAGGTCAGAGCAGAACACCCTGGCCGTTCAGATCGGCCAGGAAGAGCTGGAGTTCATCCGCAATATGCCCTTCATCAGTGTTGCCGCATACGTCAGCTCCACCTCGGATTTTATCCAGGCCAACCTGGGAACGGGAGAGAGATATTCCGGCTACGATTTCACCAATATGCAAAACATTGCCTCGACGCTGACCATGGAAGATGATTTGGGAGACAGCGGCAACATCATCAAACTGACAGCGACCATCACCTGGGATTATAAAGGCGTGCAGATGAGGAAGGATGTGGTCACCTACATAATGCGGGGGGGCATCAACAGGGAAGTCATTCATTAATTTAGGGTAAAAGCGATGACTGTATTGAAAAAAAGAATATTGGAAAAAAAGTTCCGCAGGCCTTCCCCCAAGGGAGTCAGCCTCATAGAGCTGCTGCTGGCTGTGGCCATCGGGATGATTGTCATCCTGGCCGTTCTTTCTCTGTACATGTCCGGCCAGAAATATTTTTTCAACCAGGACGCCAGGGCGGAGACCATCGATGACAGCCGTTTTCCGGCCGATTGGATCTCCCGTGACCTGAGGGGCGCCCTGCAGGTGATGAGCACCGTAGGTAGCCATAGCTCATCGTCCAATGCCCTCGTCCTCCAGGTGTTCGCGCTGGATGTCAACGGCTTTGTTCTCGAGGGGATTTTCGATTACATCATCTACCGCCGGGAACCCAGTGATTCCAGAATCCTGGAACGGATCATTCAGGCGAATGCGGCCTCCTCCCGTGTCAGCGGCTCACGCGTTATGGCCGACGATGTGACGGCTGTGGACTTTTCTTACTTCGACGCCAACAATCAACCGACGGGGCTTTTTTCCGCGGTGACCAATGTCAGCTTCAGCGTCACTTCGCAGCGGGGGAGCATTTTCCGGGGAGGACAGCCTTTTGTGGAGACCTACAACAGCTGGGCCAAATTGAGGAACAGGACCATCTGAAAAATAAAAAGCGGGGTATTCAAATGAAAAACAAACCAAAGGAAACAAAAAGAGACAGACGGCATGAAAAGGGGGCCGTGCTTTCAATCGCCATTCTGGTGGGCGTCGTTCTGCTGATTATGGCGGTTCCTTTCTTTTCCAAGCTTTCCGGGCAGTACCGGAGTACGGACCGCTCGGTCAAGGCGCTTTCGGCCTTCAACCTGGCCGAAGCGGGCGTGGATAGGGCCCTTTATGAAATCAGCAATTGGTCTTATCTGCCCTGGGTCTATTTTGAAGACGGAAGCCAGACGGCGACGCTGGCCGGACTTCAGACAACCGACGGGACCACCATCGGCGATGTGGACATCGCCTTTTCTCCATTGGTGAATGAAAGGCGCGTCCTGACATCGACGGGCAGGATTCCCTATTTGAGCGGTGAAAACGTCACCCGGACGGTTGTCGTCAACCTCGAAAAGCATCTGGCCAGCATCTTCGATTTCGGGGTTTTTGCCGACGACTATATTTGGGCCAAGGCGAACTGGCTTATAGACAGCTACAACTCCAACGATGGACCCTATGATCCTTACGATCCGGAACCGGGCGTGCAAGGGCATGCCGGGATCAACAACACGGCTGATGACAGCCTCATGATCGACCTGGGGATGTCCAGCGAAGTCTCGGGCAACCTGGCCGCCGGCTTCGGCTCGAACCCCGATTATCTTCTGGATATCATCAATCTTCCCGACGACGATCCTTGGTGGCTGGAAGGGGAAAGAAAAGTCCTGCCCGCGGAATTCGAGCTGCCGTCAGTCGATGTCCTTAATCTGCCGGTGCAGCCTGGAATAGGTGACGGGACCTTCGACGATGACGGAAATCCCATGTTCGCCGTCCCGGATGATCTCGATCTTTCCAACTGGTTCAACCTCAATGAGTATGACGGAGTCGAGGACCTGGATCTGGCCTGGGTCGATCCGGCTTATCTTATGGGAGACTTTCAAAGCGTCAAAAAGGACGGGACGATTGTGATGACACCGGCCGACAGCGGCGTTTACACGGATTTTATTATCGGTACACAGTCCGATATCCAGATATCGGGAAACGTCGTTCTCTATGTTACAGGAGGACTATACGATATCGCCGAATTTTCGATGAGCAACGGATCGTCCCTGCAGATCCTGCCCGATTCCAGCCTGACCCTTATCCTGGGCAGTGCGACCTTTGAACCGACAAATAACACCATTGTCAATGACTCTCAGATCCCTTCGAATCTGGTAGTTCTTGGAACCGATGCCTTCACTCCAACCGATCCGGACGCCTACAACATGTACTGGGAAAACAATAATGATACGTATGCCGCCATCTACGTCCCCCGTGCCCGAGTTTACTACGAGTGCAACACCGACCTCTACGGGGCGCTCATCTCCTATTCCCTGGATATCAGAAACAATGTGGATTTCCACTATGACGAAGCACTGAAAGATATCGACTGGCTCTCCGGCGGCATTCCCTACTATATCATTGTCTCCTGGCAGGAAAGGGTCTACTGACACACAGATCTTAAAGAAGAGCGCTCTCTGAGAACCTTCTGACAATCCGTATCATCTCTTTTATTGATTGAAATCGCTTCTCTTTCAAGACTGACAGTTGTGCTGTCCTCTGAGGATTGAAGAAGAAAACAATCTATTTATTGAGGCTCCCCAAAAAAGATTCGAACCTCGGTCAGAGGACAAGATCTTTGAACTGGCTGAGGTAGGCCCGGATGATCTCCTCTCCCCAGAGAAGAGCGATGTAGGCGGCGGGAGCCAGGAAGGTGCCGAAGGGGAGGGCGAACTGCATCTGTTTCTTTTTGAAAAACAGAAAATAGACGCCCACCAGCGCTCCCAGAAATGATCCGAGAACGAGAGTGAAAAGAGACCTCTGCCAGCCCAGAAAGGCGCCCACAAAAAGCATCATGGTCACATCCCCCATGCCCAGGCCTTCTTTCTTGCGGATGAGGTAGTAGGCGCCGTAGACAAAAAGCAGAAAGCCGGCACCCGAAACCGCTCCGATCAGGGACGCGGTCAGGTCGACATCCTGCCGGAAAAAGGAATAGAGTACGGCCAGGAACAGACCGGGCAGGGTGATCTCATCAGGAAGGATCTGGTGGTCGTAATCGATAACCCCCAGGACGATCAGGGCGCTGGTGAAAAGGCAGGAGGCGAAGAAGTGGAAGCTGAGGGCGTGCTGAGAGTAGAGGAGTAGGAAACAGCCGGGAGTCAGCAGTTCGACCAGAAAATAAGAGAAGGGGATTTTTTGACTGCAGTGCCGGCATTTGCCCCTCAATAGAAGGTAGGAGACGACCGGGATATTGTCGTAGGCTTTGATTCTTTTCCGGCACTTCGGGCAGGAAGAGGGGGGCTTGGACAGGCTCATGTCTCTGGGAAGCCTGAAAATGACGACATTGAGGAAACTTCCCCAGGCCAGGCCGAAGAGCACGATCAGTATTATCTTTTCCATGGGATTGTCGGGGCCTTAACCTCTCCTGTCTGAGGGTCGTATTCGTAGTCCTTGCCGTCCAGGTCCTGCGGCATCCGGGCCAGGAAATCTGCCTGGACAAGCCCGTCCAGTCCGGACGGAAAGCGGCCGAATCGTTCTCTGTATTTTTCCAAAGCTCCGGCAATGGTTTCTGTGTCGACGGCGGCTTTGACTTGATAGAGGTGGTTGGAAGCGATTTTTTTCACCCGTTCGTCTTCTGTCGTTTGATAAATTTCCAGCCAGCTTTTCCAGGCGGCTTCGTAATCCATGGTCATGAAGGCGGCGTTGGCGTAGAGCCTCTCCGTTTGGCTCGGAGCGCCCTCGATGGCCATCGCTTTTTTGTAGTACTGTCTGGCCACTTCGAAGTCCTTCCCCCTCATCTGGGCGAGGTGCGCGGCGGTAAAGGGGAACAGCCATTGGTCCGGATTTTTGTCCAGGCCCATATCGAGCAGCTTGAAGGCCAGGTTCAGGTCATTGGCTTCGTAGGCGGCGATGACCGCCCCCACTTCATAGGGATCGAGGTAGTGGGGGTCGAGCTCGGCAATGATGGAGAAGATGTGCTCCATATTGTCGAAGCGGGCGGCGATATCGTAGTTACTGTAATACTGGATGGCCCAAAGATAGATAATGTCGGCCAGAAGGGCGGAGTAGCCCAGGGAGGCGTATTTCATGTATTTTCCCGAAGGAATATAAATGATGGACGAACCGGGGATTTTTTCCCGCGGAAGATCGTCGATAGTCACTTTTAGCGACATGAACACCGCGCAACTGAGAAGAATGATACAAAAAATCTGAGCTTTTTTCATGGCCTTAGACGAAATCCCTCCTCCTGAAGATAAGCACGGCCAGAAAGAGGACAAAAACCGTATAGGCAAAGCCGTAAAGAACGGAGAAGAGGAGTGTCTGAATGGGAAGGGCGAGATGATGGACAACCTCCGTCTTGTAATTGAAATTTTCCAGGTCGGGAAGGAAGGTGTAGAGAATCTTGGCTGCTGTTTTGCCCGCGCCGGGATTCATTTTGCCGATAAGGGTTTCCAGGCCCCAGCTCATGTGTCCTATGAGGAAAAAAGCCAGTGAAAAAACGGAGCTGAGAATGGGCGTGGAAAAGCAGGAGAAGAAGATTGCCACAGCCGTTATCAGACACAGCTCGAGGAAAATATAAAAAACGGCGACCAGGATGGTCCACTGGAACTGCTGGGCATGGAGGAAGTGAACGACAAGAAAAATGACGGTCATCAGAGAAAGCATGACCGCCAGCGTCAGCAGGAGACCGAAGTATTTTCCGAGCAGGAACTGGTGCCTGTGGATGGGTTTGGCCAGAAGGGTGAAGATGGTTTTTTTGTCGATTTCCTTAAAAACCAGGCTGGTGCCCATGAGGATGGCCATCAGCGCGCCGAAGAGCGAAAGGGAGGCCAGTCCGACGTCGGTAATGATCTTGACGCGGTCGCCGACAGTGATGATGGCCATGAATCGCGACAGCACCAGGCTTGCCAGAGCGAAGAAGAGGAGGAGGTAGAGGATCCTGTCGCGCATGGCCTCTCTGAAGGTGTTGAGGGCGATGGCCTTGATTTTCATTCTTTTTTCACCATATCCACAAAAAGGTCCTCAAGGGTTTCCGTTCTGGGGGTGAGGGAATGAATCCTGCCCCTCTTGTCCCGGATGATGCCGATGATCCTGTCCACTTTGTCTTCATCGAAAACTTTGAGCAGGGTGCGTCCGGCATGGGTGGTCACAAACTCGCCGTGTCCCTCCAGGTCCTTGTCCGTCAGTCCCGAAAGGACAATTTCCGTGAAAAGCACTTTCTGCGAAATGAGCTCCTGAAGGTTCCCCTGGCTGATGATCCGGCCGTCGACCAAAATGGCCACACGGTCGCAGATCATCTCGATATCCTGGAGGATATGGGAGGAAAGGAAGACCGTTTTTCCTTCTTCTTTAAGCCGGACGATGATGTCTCTGAATTCCTTTCTGCCTAAGGGATCCAGGCCGCCCAGAGGTTCGTCGAGAAGCACAAGATCGGGATTGTTGAGCAAGGCTTGAGCCAGTCCGATGCGCTGGAGCATGCCGCGGGAATACTTGCGCAGCTGGAGGTTTTCGGCTCTCTTCATATCCACAAGCCGGAGGAGGGATTCGATTCTTTCTTCTCTTTGATCGGAGGGGATCAAGAAGAGCTGGCTGTAGAAGCGGAGGAATTCGGATGCAGTCAGGTAATCGTAGAAATACGGATTTTCGGGGAGGAAACCGGTGCGTGCCTTGCCGGCCGTTTCCAAATGAGGGCGGCCGAACAGGTCGATTTTGCCCTCTTCAGGAAAGATGAGGCCGAGGACACATTTGAGAGTCGTTGTCTTGCCGGCTCCGTTGGGACCGAGGTAACCGAAGATCTCCCCTCGGTCGACGCTTAGGGAAATTCCTTTGAGGATTTTTTTCCGCTTGAGAAGAAAACCGGTCTTGAAGGATTTGTGGAGGTTTTCGATCCGCAGCGTTGTGGTCATGAATTTCTTCCTATTATATAAAATTGGGCGAGAGTTTCAACAAAAAAGGACACCTTTTCTCAATCGGGGACGACGTGTTGCTGAGATTCCGGATGAACGGTAATGTAGAAATCGCTGCCCAGGTAAAGGAGCGGCTGGGTGTGTTGCGAGTCGAGGACCCCTTGGGAGGAGAAGCTGTTTTTTTCCTGGTGGACGGCGAGAACCTGTCCCACGAAGAGGTCGTGGTCGCCGTAAGTCCGGACTTCGATTAGCTTGTTTTCAAGACAAACATAGGCGGCGGCCAGAACCGGAGAGCGGATTGTCGTGGAAGGGCTCAGTTCGACGTGGAATTCTTCGATCTTATTCATGTCGTATCCGGATTTTCTTCCCATCTGTGCCGAGAGCTTCACTTTATCGGCGCTGAGGAAGTTGACGGTGAATTCGCCCGCTTTGGAAATGACAGTGTGGGTGAGTCTTTTTTTGGAGATGAGCACCCCGAAGAGCGGGGGATCGAAGGACAGCGCCGTATGCCAGGCGCAGGCCATGCCGTTGAAGCGGCCTTCGGATTCGGCCCCGACGATGTT
>CBFDBS010000033.1:0-12633 GCA_965603105.1 uncultured bacterium | reverse complement strand
AAAAAGAATGCGCATTTGATCCTATCCTTTGAATATAAGCCGGTTGCCTTTGGTCTTGCCTTTGGACAGCGGGTAAAAATGTGAAAAGAAGCAGGATTCTCTGGGAACATTGAAAGGAGTCGAAAAGTATGCCTGCCAGTTCTTCCCCCTGGGTTTCCCAGGGTGGTTTTGTTTTCTTCTTCCCGCGCTTGGGACAGGTCGATTTTGATAACGGTCAGGTCTTCAGATGTTGAAGCGGTAGATGAGTCCTATACCCCACTGGATTCCGCCCAGGTTGACCGTGTATTCTTCCTCGGTATTGATGATTGTTTCCGTGGATTTGGCGATATTGTATTTGGCGAAGACATTCACGGCCAGAGAGTCGAGGAGATCCATCATGGCTCCGGCCTGAACGTGGAAGCCGAGAATTGAACCGTTTGTTTCATTGTTCTCAAAATCCTCAGGCAGAGTTTCTTTATATATAATATAGTCGATGCCGGGCCCGACAAAAAGAGTAAACTTGTTTGTTTTGTAGTTGTATCTGACGGCGACAGATGTTTGAGTCAGGGAGAATTTGATCTCTTCTTCCGTGAATGTCATCGCACCGGTTTTGGACATCGTAAAAAATCCGAGCCAGAAATCGACCATGCTTGGGGCTTTAAGCGGGAGCTGGAAGAAGTACTGGCCGCCAAAGCCTAAGCCCATTTTTCCATAGGCTTCCTGGAAGACCTCGTCCTGCATAAAATACATGCCGGCATAGGCGCCGACACCCATATTAGAGGTGCCTGTAGCTTGTGGAGTGGTTCTCACTTTTCTTTCGGCTTTTTCTGGAGCTGGAGCCTTTACGGCCGGTTTCTCTTCCACTCTTTTCTCTGTGACGGCCGGTTTTTGGGGTTCGACCGCAGGTTTGGTTTGCGGAACGATGGCTGCCTCTTCTTCCTGCCAAAAGGAAACCCTGAGGCCTGAATCGGTGTCCGTTATCTTGTAGCGGGGGATTCGGTCCTCAAGATCGAAGACGACCCGGCTTGTGTAGGGATTGGGTTTGCCTGTTCTTATGGTCTTGACTCCGAAGGCACTGACTTCAAAGGGTCCCGGAGAGGCGATTCTTTCCGTATTGGCGAAATCAATCACCAAACGGTTGGGGCTGAAAAGGGTGAAGCTTTCATAGGTCAAGCCTTCACTGTGTTCAATGAAAACGAGCAGTTCCCTCTCTCCCTTTTGGAAGTAGATATCTCTAATTTCTCTGGTTTGTTTTGAATTTGAGAAGGAGAGTCCGGAAGAAACGAGAAGCAGCGCAGCCAAGCTGAAGATCATTACCGTCTTTTTCAATTGAGCCTCCTCTGACTTTGTTCTTTAAATCCTATCAGAAACTTTAAACAAATAGTCCCATATTTTGAATAAATAACCCTCTTTTGTCAACTCTTTCATGAATTTCATTGGAAGACAGACAATCCTGAGGCTGAGGGTTGCGGCTGGTTATAACTGGATATCGAGCGCTTCCTTGACGGGCATAAAATCAAAATGCTGGAGGAGGGCTTCGAACTTGCGGAGAGATGTTTTCAATCCCCAGTAATGGAAGAGCCGTTCCTTGAGGGAAAGGTTGTTGAACCTTGGAAGCTGGGCGTAGAGGTCTCTCATATGCAGATAAAACACGGCAGGCCTCCTGCGGACGATATGGCCCAGGGCGAAATGAGTAAAACGGAGCGGGAGAACCCGAAAGTAGAATCCTCCGGCAACAGGGATGTTCTTCCCTAAAACTTCAAGCACCGATGCCGGAAATTCGATGAACTTGCCCTCGGGATCCGGCACTTCGAGATTCTCTCGGGAAGGAGAATAGGGATAAACGGGTGCCTTTGGCAGGCCGTAAAGTTTGGTCTTGAAGGGGAAGACACTCGAGCTGTATTGGTACCCATACTTCTCCAAGATTCCGTAAGCCCAGGGGGTTCTCTGGTCGAAGGAGAAATTCGGGGCACGGAAGCCGATGGGCTTTTCGTAGGTAATGGAGGTGAGGATATCCGTTGAATTTTTAACTTCCTCTTCAAATTGGTCGGGGGAGAGTTCGAACACATTGCTGTGGGAGTGGCTGTGAGAGGCCACCTCATGGCCCTTCTTGTGGATGGTCGATACAAGCTGCGGAAACTTTTCGGCGACGGTTCCTAAGATGAAAAAAGTCGATTTTATCCTGTATTTGTCCAGCATTTGGAGGACAAGATGAGTGGCTTCGGTTAGGATTTCCGGTTTATGGCTGAGTTTTTCTTGGTTGAGCAACTCCGAGCACCACCAGTACTCCAGGTCGAAACTCAGGGCGATGGGATGAGCTCCGGCGGTTATTGACCTCATGCTATTTTTCCTCGGGAGTGGATGCTCCCCTGCCGATGCGGATGTGATCGATCCATATTTCTGCGTTGCCGTCGGTGAAGACGCGGAATTCAAGCTGGCGCGATCTGTTCAAGAAAAATGTGAGCGGAAATTCCTGATATCCGTTTTCGGTCAGGATATCTCCGGCCAGGATGTCTTGAAGGGCCAGCACCCTTTTGGTATCCGGAGCGACGATATCGATTCTGGCCAATCGAGTGTCGGCAGAAAGCGAGGCAGGTTTTGCTTTTATCCGGAAAATAATTCTGTACTCGTCCTGGGGAGACAAACTGTCTGTGGCGACTATGACCAGGAATCCCTTTTGTTTCCCTTGGCCTTGGACCGAGAACCGGGATGTGGCCTCGGGATCGTAGCGGGGCATGCCCTGAGGAGCCGTATGGACCTCAGCTTCCAAGAGAGCGTCATCCGGGTTGAGGACGGTTTGTGTTTGGAGCTGATAGAGATAGACGTCCCCATTCCAGACTGGATATTTGGCCAGGAGTCGAGCCTTGGCCATGGCCGCCTGGAAAAAAGACCAGTAATAATTCAATTCCGCCTTCCCGAAGAACGAGCTGGCGAAAACATGTGTGATCCGGAAATCGTTGAGGAAATCTCTCCGGTCGTTGACGTAGTTGGGGAAGGACTCATGCGCCCGATGCCTGTTTTCCATACTGATCACGGGTGCCCACAGCCCGGCGATTGCGGCCTGATCAAGGGCTTGCCCCAGATCTTGTGATATGGCCTTCAATTTGAATTCAGGGTGGAGAGCCCAATCGAGATATTTTCTGCCGCTGAAAAGACCGACTCCGATAAGAATAAGAACGATAAGGGCTTTTTTTGTGCCCCGGGACGGTGTGAGATGATATCTCTGCGGCCAGATCTTGACGAGGAGATAGAAGAAGGAGACGGTAAGGGCGCTTGAGACACAGAGGATCAGGGTTGCCGGCCAAATCTCCGAGAAACGCGGGGGAAGGATTTTAAGGAGCCATCGAACGGGCTGGCTTAGAGGAAAGAAAAGCCAGAGGAAGAAAAGCAAAACGAAAAACTTCTTTGGCTTTTCCGGCATGGCGAACCTATCCGTTTGCAAAAAATTGTGCAAAAGGAAAACACTCAGGAAAATCAAGGGGATGATTTGAGGGATGAAGTGCCTGGTCACCCGTTGTTCGATAATGGCCAGATAGGTGAATCCCCCCACGTACCAGAAGGCTAAAATCCACTCCAGAAGAGATAGCCTTCGGGGGGAATGGACGATGCGGTAAAGAAGAATGAGGAAAAAAATCCCGGCCAGAAGCGAAAGGATGGGGAGGTTTTCAAAAAGAAGCGTCGGCCGAGTCCAGAAGTTGCCCAGCATTTTCCCGATACTCTTCGGAGGCACGAGGAAGGGGATGTTGATCCTGGACAGCGCTTTGATCATTTCGTTGTGGGGAAGATAAACAAGGAGAAACCAGACGGCAGAGGACAGGCCCAGTCCGGAAAAAAAGAATACGGCTTTTTTCCATCGGCCCTTTTGTTTGGCGTCGAAGACAAGGTGGGCGAGAAATCCAAGGACGAAAGCGAGAAGGATATAGAGACACACGCCCTTGCTTGAATAGGCGAGAATGCCCGCCGCCCCGGCCAGGAAGAACCATTTTTTCTCTTTCGCTCCCAACTCCATAAAGAGGAGGGCCAGCAAGAGAAAAAAAATCATGGGCATGATCCTGTTGGCGATCCGGCTGTAAAGAGTGAAAAGGTAGTTGATCCCCAAGAGATAGACGGCCGCGTAGAGAATGGGACTTTTCACCTGACGCCTGGCCACGAGGAAAAAGACACCAAAAGAGAGAAGGGCAAAACAAACGGGGACGAGGTTCATCTGGACCAGCCCGACACCGAAAAGCAGGAAGAAGAGGTAGGTCACAAAATGTGGGAGCGGCGATATGTACATGGGATTGTAATCGTCCAGAATCCACTGGCCGAAGATGACTTTGTTTCTGGCATTGTAGCTGTAGCCGCCGGGGTCTCCATACTCTCCGGCGCTGGCGCTGAGAGAGGAAGGAGGATCGGCGGAAAGATGGATCAGTCTCAAAGGGAAGAGAAAGACGAGAAGCAGGATAAAAACGAGGATGTGTTTCCTGTTGGCAGTCATAGAAAGCGCCCCAATTGTCCTACAATTCCCCTTGAAGAGTCAACCGACGGGAGACTTTATAACGTTGCAGGAGAGAGATTAAAGTTTTTCCTCATAGCCTGGATCCAGCCAATCCCCGGGACCAGGGGCTTCGGAGGGAAAATTGCCGCAGCATTTCAGACGATTTGCCGAACAAGAGAACATTTGACAATCCCTCACCATTTGATTTATTAACTAGGGGGAATCCACAGTGTTCAAATCAGAATTGATCAAAAAAATCGTCCGCGAGATTCTTTTTGTCGCCTCTCCTGTCATTCTGTGTCTGCTGTTTTTCACTCTTTTAAAGAACGTCCCCAAATTTCCCTACGTCACCATTCTGGGCAGTTTGGTGAGTCTAATCCTGATTGTTTCGGTCCTGCTCAATGTGGACGATAGGGTTCTTCTGGTCATTCGCGGGACTTTGATTGGGGTCCTTTATCTTTTTTGGCTCAAAGGATCTCTCTTCGGTTTCGAGGGATTTTTTTGGGACAACCGCTATTACGCTCTAGCCGTCGAACGGTTCTATCACTCTTTTCTCCCCTATTCCCAGGAGTACAAGTATATCCACTTTTCCCTTCCTCCCCTGTTCTATTTCATTATCGGCCGTATCGGTGCTCTCTTCAAAGTCGCTCTTCCCACTCTTCTCAAAGCCAGCAGCTTCCTGTTCGTCATCTATCTTCCCTATCTCTGGGGCTACGGGCTCAAAGGAATCTTCAAAGAGAAAAGATGGATGGCCGCTTTCCTGTTGTCGCTGCTTGTCCCTTTTAAAACCTATGAGTCTTGGTACGGCTCCTTGGGAACAATTGCCCAGAAAGGCCTGCACCTTACGGGGATTTTCTTGATGATTGCCTGGTACGTATGGGTGAGGCAGAAAAAAGTCCCCTTCTGGAAGGCCGGACTTGTGGCCGGACTATTTTTTGCCTTCGACTATTATCCGTTTATGGTCATTTTTATAGCTGTCATTATCGAAATCTCCGGGCTCATTATTGAACAGAAATCAATCAGAGAGGGCGTCTCCCGGCTGCTGTACTACACGAAAGTGGCCGGGATCGTCGTCTGTGTCAATCTGGTATGGCTCGCTCCCGTTGTCCTGGATTTGATCAAAAACACATGGGGAACATCCTACAATGGGTGGTTCGACATATCCGGGGCGAGCCTCTTGAAGGTGATCGGCCTGTTCGACGGATTCGACCTGTTGTCTGTCGTTCTGATCGCGGGAATGGTGAATCTATTTCTGAATGTGTCGGAGTCTCCGGACATGAAAACGCTCAGGGTTCTCTTTGTGTCCCTGATCGCGTTTCTCTTTATGGCCTATGTGTTGAGTTTCTGGAAAATATCCTTTCTGTTCGCCGATGTTTCTCTATTTCTCGTCTATCTCCTGGGTTTGGGCAGCCTGTTCCTGTTTTTTCATTTCGGAAAGAAGAAGAGCTTGGCAGTTGTCATTCTGATCATCATCAGCAGTATCGCGATCCTGAATCAAAAGGAACAGAATTCTGGGCTTCTCGATTTCTCCGAAACGTCCTCACAAAGGTATAAAAGGGGAGAGGCCTTGCGGAAGGAACATGATTTTAAAGACGCCATCGTCTTCCCTTACGTCAACGAACTGATCTACGGTGGGGGGGCCTATTCGTTTATCAGTCCGGTCATGACCTATTCCGATATCGCGGCTTCATTCGAAGAACGTCTGGAGTATGTCCGCTCTTTGGTGGCCCTGCTCGAAGAGGGGGATGGCATTGAATTCTACCGCCGTTTGAAAAAAAACCCCTACGGGCAGGCCTCGTACCTGCTTCTGAAAAAAGACAGGCAGTCCGGGCGCCTCACCTTTGACATCATGGTCTATCTCAACGACTTGAAATATCCGGATAAAGCCGGGAAAAGAAGTGTTCTTTTTTCGTTCGAGCCAGGAATTTTGGACCCGAACCTGTTCGAGAAGATTCACGAAGACCATGAGTTTGTCGTCTATTCCATCGACTGACTCCGGTTCCGCTGTCAATCCCGGGCGCTATCCGTCACGCGCGGCTTTCACTGGGGGGCATCTTTTGCTGCCGGCTCGGCCGCTTCCCTCATATCCTGAAGAGTTTCTTGGCCAGTTCGACCAGGAAATTGAAATTGAGAAAGAGCATATAAATGATCCTCCGCCCTCTCGGGGCATACGTCCAGTTGATGTAGCATGTGTTTTCCGGATCTATTTTCCAGAAATTTTTGACCAGGGGGAAAGACAGGCAGTAATTGAAGAGGTCAAAGGGGAAAAACCAGCGGATAAAGACGTTAGTGCGGATGGCTTGTTTTGAGACGACAGATGTCCCGAGGCAGGAGTTTACGTATTTTTCAAGGAAAGCGGTTCCCGAGAACTCGGAGAGAAGAATTGAACCCCAAAGCCTGGGATTGATTTCGATCACCCGAAACTCGCCCGTTCTTTTGTCGAGCATGAATTCGACCATAGCCAGACCCGACCAGCCAAGTTTCTCGAGCAGTGCGGCCCCGATTCCTTTCAGCTTTGGATTTTGGCCGATTTTTGAATATACGGATACGCCTCCTTTAGGGGGATAGGTCCGGATCCTTTGGTGGCTGTGGTAGGCGAGAAGCCGGCTCCGGTCGAAAAGGAAAAAGCCGCCTTCGATTTCATTCATGTCCCCGATTTTTTCCTGGACGATTGAGTTCTCGAACTCGACCGAGTCGAGGAGTCTAAGCCGCTCCTTTTTTTCAATATAAAGGATTCCGTCTGCCCCCGATCCTTTCTTTGCTTTGATGACCAGCGGCCTGAAGTTCCTTTTCAGCGCTTCCAGGCTTTCTGCGCTGAACTCTTCAGGTATGGCGATGCCCTCTTTCTTGCAGAATTCGGACAGCTTTTTTTTATCACGGGATATCCGGAAACTATGAAGGGGTGGAAGGTTGAAGTGGAGATTGGGTATTTTGTGCCTGGCGATAAACCTGTAAAAGAGCAGTGTGTTGTCCTCTTCCACCGGCAGGTAGACCACATCGGAATCTCTGAAACGCTTCATGATATCCAGAAGATCATGTTCGAAATCTACATAGCTCGATTTTCTCAAAACAAAAACCGGAGCTCCATAGACAAGTCGGCTTTTTATACGGGCCCAGAGCGATGGAGTGTCCAGGAGAAGGACCGGTGTCCAGTCCTTGTGCCTGGCCCGAATGATATTATGGATATCGAAGGATTTTCTGAGCAGGATATCCGTGATTAATATTTTCATTTCACAAAACCCACGGCCAGCCGCGTGCCGCGGACGGCTCTGGTCGGGATCTTTCGGCCTGTTTCATCCACCACCCGGCTGACATCTTCGTACATTCCGTAATCGTGCCAGACGATCAGCCCTCCCGGCCGAAGGAATTGGAGGGCATTGGTGGTGTCTTTTTGAACATAGGCGTAATCGTGACAGCCGTCGATGAACACGAGATCGAGAGGAACGGGCAGCCGGTTCCAGTCGAAGCTGGCGGAGTCGGAAAGAATCTGCCTGATTTTACCCACGTATTCGGTGTCTTTGAACTGAACGCCGATTTTTGATCCCTCGGTCACGTTGACCTTTATATCCGGCACTTTCATCCCCAGATGGCCGTTCCAATCGGGCGGCATATCGATGGTGAAAATGAGGGCGTCAGGGGCCGTATTGGCGGCCAGGTTGAGAGCGGTGTTTCCTTCAAAAGTTCCGATTTCAGCAATTTTCTTCGCCTCGCTGAACTTGGCGAGAGCACAGAGGATTAAGGCTTCCCCGCTGTCCAGCGATGTCCAGGGATCCCTGTCGAAGGCTCGAAGAAGACGAACTTCTACACTCTCAATGCCGGGGAAAATTTGCGTCACGGGTTCCCGTGGGAGACGGCCGAAGCTCCAGCTGCCGATGCGGTAGGCTTCCGGATCTTTGGGTTTGATGCCGAAGGGAAAGAGGCGCCTCCAAAAAAGCTCCAGTCCCTGTTTGGGATTTTTGACAGCCCGGGAAAGGATTTTATGAAAATCCCGTGGTCCAGATTTTATGGCCAACTCGCTCTCCTTTCTTAACGGTCTTTCAACTCCAAAAATGACAAGAAGCCCTCTTCCCCGTTGGCACTATCCAACAATCGGGCGGAGGACACCTTGTAGTTGTCGGCAATCAGTTTGTCGCTTTCCGGGTCATACCGGGGAGGATCCTGGGGGCGTTTGTAGAACCTGCGGTCGAAAACGATGAAGGTCGGTCTTTTTTGTGTCAGGATGTAGAGCATATCGCTTTTTTCATGACCGGGATATTCCTTGCCGATATCTTCTTTTTTTTGATGGGCGATGACCGGGTCGACGAGACCGTGCAGGTCGATGATGTTCATGTCGGCGTAATAAGAAATGGCTCCTATCGCCCGCGTGGCCAGGCTCTCATCCCGGCTTTTTTTGTACCTCCGGAAATATTTCCCGATCAAAGAGAGCCGGGCCACATGCCAGCGTTCATTGAGAACGCCTCGGTATGTGCCTTCCGTGAAAACGGGTGTGGGGAAGACCTTTGTCTCGACGGGAGTGGACTGGAGAATTGTGGACAGAAGAGCAAAAGTCACCAATACAGAGGCGAAGACTCTTTTCCCTGTGGCTGGGGCGAGTCCATGATAAAGATGAAAAATAGTAGCGGCGAGCAGAATATAAAGAGGAGGAAGGAGAGGGACAAAGAAACGGAACATGGCCATATAATCCCCTCCTTCATAGACAATGAAGAGGGTGTAGATGAGGACAAAAATCCCACACAGGTAAAGTCCTGTCTTTTCCCCTTTGGCTTGAAAATTGAGGGAGGCGCTGCCCTTTTTGAAGACTTCGTTTCTCCTTTCCCAGACGAGGAAGCCAACCAGAAATAGGAAGGGGAGGACGAAGAAGAGGAAAAAAGTGCCCGTGTATCTCAATCCTCTCAAATACTGATGGACGGTCCCTCCCGTTTTGGCATAAAAAGTGTTGGGCAGGAGATAGCCGAAATAAGACACCCTCCAACCGAGGTAAAGGCCGAAGGGGATGACATAGGAAAGAACGGGCAGTGCAAAATGGCGGAAGGATTTATTGAGCCAAAGGATTGAGGCCAGAGACAATCCGGCCAAAAGCACGAAAACTCCGAATCCCTCCGGCCGGGTCAAGGTCGCCAAAAATATAAAGAGATAACAGAGGAACAGGTGTTTCCTGTGATCGGATCGGAAAAAACTTGCGAAGTGATAGATGGAGGCCATAAGCAGCAGGGTGAAGAAATTTGTTTCCATGCCGCTGCCCGCCCAGGTGGCAAAAGGCCCCGATAAGGAAAGGAGCAGGCAGGGAACAAGGGAAACGGTCACCGGCCAGCTCAAGATTTTTCGGGAGAAGCGGTAAACGTAGACTAAAGTCAGAAAAGCGGCCAGGGCACCCAGGATTTGAGAGAAAAACGGAAGGTTGGCCCCTGCCTTCAAAGCCAGGGCACAGAGGAGAACCCATAAGAAATTAGTGTAGCCCTCGACCGGTTCTTCACCGGCGTTCCACCTCAGGCCGTGCCCATCAACGAGGTTTTTGGCATACCGGTAAGTGATGAAAGAATCTTCCATCAAACAGTTAAGGAACAGGATGTGAACGAGAAGGAAGAGGCAGATAAGAACCAGAAAAGCCGTGTCTTTTGTTTTCATTGGCAACCGGATTCCTGTTTAGCTCCCTTTATTCTGTCTCTTTTTGGTTAAAATTTTATAGCACAGCCAGGGAGTGTTGTCAAAATCTCGTTATGTGTTGATGTCTTGCACTTGCCTGAGTTTTTTTCTATGATGAGAAAGATGAAGACCGATCCCCACTCCGCCAGTGTTCATAAAGTTCTTGCCGATGAAAAAAGCTCGTCCCTCTCCAAATACCGGCAAATCTTTATCGGAGACAGAAGTCTTTTTTTTCTTTTCAAGTACGAATGTATCATCCTCTTTTTTTCCTGGATTCCCGGTGCCGTGGGCTTTCTCCTCCGCAAGATATTCTATCCGTTTATTATCAAGAGCGTCGGCAGGGGAGTGATTTTCGGCAGAAACATGACTCTCCGCCACCCCCACAAGATCGTTATCGGCGACAACACGTTTATCGATGACAACGCCGTGCTGGATGCCAAGGGGAAAGACAATGATGGGCTGTCTATCGGGCAGAATGTCTTTATCGGACAGAACACCATCCTCAGCTGTAAAGAAGGCTCGATCCGTCTGGATGATTGGTGCGCTCTTTCGTCCAACTGTTCTCTGCTCTCCGAAACCCAGATCCGCATCGGAAAATACAGCTATCTGGCCGGACAGTGCTATCTCGTCGCCGGAGGCAACCACGGTTATGAACGGACGGACATCCCCATCATGTTCCAGCCTTCTCTCGACAAGGGGGGAATCGACATCGGAGAGGATGTCTGGCTGGGAGCCTCGGTGACCGTTCTGGATGGAGTAACAATCGGCCAAGGCAGCGTGATCGGGGCGGGATCTCTCGTCAAAGATTCTCTTCCGGCCTATTCGATAGCCGTCGGGGTTCCGGCGGCCAAAATCAAAGAGCGGAAATTGCCTTCATCCTGAAAAGGCAGGCCTCTTTTTTCCCCCGTTATAAAGAATCTTTGTTCTTCTCCATGTCCTCCAGTTTTTTGTGGACAAGAGTGATCTCGCTGACGAGACGGTTCATTTTCGTTCTCAGGCCGGAGATGATGATCGAGAAGTGGAGCAGGAGGAGGAAGGCACCCGCGATCAAGAGGATAAAAAGAGATGCCGGCTGGTAGCTGATGCCCAGGAGCTTCGAGATGTAGTCGATCGAACCCCGAAAAATGGAGATGATCAGGAAAATAAAAAAAATAAACAGCCAGAGAATCGCGTATTCCTCTTTGAGTTTCTTCTTGCGGATCAGATAAATGATGCCGACGATCAAGGCCGCCGAGCCTATAATGCTCAGAATTTGGATGGGGCCCAGGGGATAGGGGTTCATTTTTTTCCTCCGATGACAAATTGCACAAAAATGGTCAAAAGGACTTTGACCATATAGTAATAGGAATCGAGTACTCCGATGGATGAGAGTCCACCCTGTCTTTGTTTCATAAACACAGGAACCTCGACTATTGAAAATCCTTTTTTTGACATGAGGTAGACTTCGATGGGTTCGGGATAGTCCGACGGGAAGTCATCGATGATTCCAAGGATGACTTTCCTGGTGTAAGCCTTGAAACCGGAGGTGTTGTCGGTGATCTTGAGGCCGAGGATGAATCGAGAGAGGAAATGAAGGAGTTTGATTCCCCCCTGCCGCGAGAATGAAGATTGATACCCCTTCTTCTCGATGAAGCGGGAACCGATTACGGCATCGGCTGCGCCTTCGATAACGGGTTTTAAAACGGTTGAAGCCTGTTCGGGAGGATGCTGGCCGTCCCCGTCGAGCCTCAATAAGACATCGCAATCAGTGGAGAGAAAGTATTTGAATCCCGTCCGGATGGCTCCTCCGATTCCCATGTTGAAGGGGTGATGGAGAGCTGTGATGCCGGGCTGCCTGTCAAGAATCTGCCGAGTTCCGTCGGTGGAGCCGTCATTGACGACGACGACCTGGGTGTCCGGAAGATGAGTCCGGATACCGTCCAGCACATCTTCGATCGTCTTATCTTCATTATAGGCGGGGACGAGCACCATCACTTTCATTCCTAATTTCTCCTTTTCTTTTCGAAAAGGAATTTTTGGCTTTCGTCAGGGGCAGAGAGGGCTTCGGCTTTGGGGCCTTCCCTTCCTTGGGCATCGACAGCCGAAACGGCGTAGGCGTAGATCTCCATGTCATCAGGGTTGAAGATCAGGCGGTCGGGGTAGATAAAAGTTTCGGCCTCAACCTGCCCGATTTTTGAAAAATACTTTTCTCCCTGGCTCTTCAATCTGCGGTAGATGAAGTAGCTGTCGACGGGTGAGAAGGCGTTATTTTTAGGATTTTCTGTCCAGGAAATGGAGTTGATCTCCTCCCGGTAGAAAAGCGCTTTGTTTTCGGCCTTCTGAACGGTGACATCGAGGGGGGGGAAAGGCCCGGCCAGGATTTGGATCTCGACTGAATCTGTGTCGACATTGAGTTGGCTGTTGGTGACATAGAGCCTGGCCGTAAAGGTGCCCGCTGTCTCATAGGTATGTGAGACCTGGAGACCCTGTTCCTTATCAGTCCCGTCTCCGAAATTCCACCAGTAGGAGATGATCTGGTCTTGGGGGGTTGAGGA
>CBFDBS010000032.1:0-12840 GCA_965603105.1 uncultured bacterium | reverse complement strand
TTAGAACCGGAGAGTGAAGGTGGTCTCCACATCAGGCTTGGACTGAACACTGATCGATGAGTTGTGCAGCCGCATTATCTGCCGGGAGAGGCTCAATCCGATACCCGAACCTCCTTCTTTGGTGGAAAAGAAGGGAATAAAGATTTTTTCCAAATTTTCCTTGGAAATTCCCGGACCGTTGTCACTGACCTGGATGAGGATGTGGGACCGGCTGTCCATGCGTGCAACCAGTTGGATCACAGGTCCCTTCTGACTGTCCACGGCCTGCAGGGCATTGAGGAGGAGGTTGATCAGGGCCTGCTCGATCAGTTCCGGATCGGCGGCCAGTTCGAGGCTTTTAGGCTCGATTTTGACTTCGAATTGGATATTTTTTTTCTTGATGTTGGTTTGAATGAGTTGACTCAGGCGGTTGAAAAGCTCTTTGATGGGAAATATTTGAAAGTTTGGTTTCTGGATGAGGGTCAAATTTCGGTAGGCGTCGACAAAGTGGAGCAGGCCTTGGCTCCTTTTTTGGATTGTCTGGGCGGCGTCGCAGATATCCGTCAATGTTTCTTCCTGCCCTTCTTTGAGCAAGGATCTGAGTTCGAAGCTGGCTTTGATCATGTCGTTGATAGTCGACGCCAAAGAAGATATCGGAGTGATCGAATTCATTATTTCATGAGTGAGAACACGGATGAGTTTCTGCCAGGCATCGATTTCCTTTTCTTCCAATTCGCTGTAGATGTTCTGGATAGAGACGAGAGTGTAAGTGTAATCTCTGAGTTTGAATTCAGTCGCATAGAGGGCCAATTGGAGCAGTTCGTTGTTGTCTTCGACCTTGACCAGAGCCTTTTCTTTCGGTTTGAGCCGGAGAAAAGTCTCCACCAAGACCGGACTCCAGGATTTCAGGGATTTGATATTTTTGAGCTGCGCAAGTCCCAGCAGGCGTTTGGCCGCTGTATTGATGAGCTCGACATCCCCGTTGGGCTGATATGCGATCAGACCGATACCCACATGCTGGACGATGGTCTGAAGATACCTGTAATGCTCTTCTTTCTCGGATCGTGCTTTGCGAAAGGCATCCAGGACATCGTTGAACGCAAGACGCAGGGCGGCGAAAGATTTCCCCTCTTTGCTGTCTCTGAACGTCTGAGAGAAGTCGCTGAATTTTATGGACTGGAAGAAGCGGGTCAATTCACGGTTTGTTTTTTCAACAAAGTGAATCAGGGAATAACACTGATAGATAATGGCCGTTCCGATAATGATAAGGGCGGCATAGAGGTCCGTTTTGAAGAGCAGAATGAAGAACAGACTGATTGTCGAGGCTAAGGCGATAACCCGCACGAGGCAGTTGAGTCGGAATCCTTTATAAACCATACTTCTCCAACCGGCGGTAGAGTGAAGCGCGGGAGAGCCCCAGTTCTTTGGCCACTTGACTGATGTTCCCGCTGTACTTGCTGATGGCTCGATGTATGACTAATTTTTCAATCTCTTCCAGATTGAAATCTTCGATTATCAAGGATTCCCCTTCTTTGCCGCCGGCAGGAAAAAAGAAATCTGACGGCTGAAGCACCTGGGATTCACTCATGATTATGGCTCTTTCCATTGCGTGCTGCAGTTCTCTGACGTTGCCCGGCCAGGGGTATTTTTCCAGTCTCTTTTTTGTCGCAGAATTCAGCCTTTTGAGCGGCTTGTTATATTTTTTATTGTATATTTTAATGAAATGGTCGGCCAGAAAGGGGATGTCCTCCAACCGTTCACGCAGCGGGGGGATGTGGATTTCGACGGTGTTGATGCGGTAAAGCAGGTCCTGCCGGAATCTGTTTACAGCCACCATATCACGAATATCCATGTTCGTAGCGCAAATCAGGCGGACATCGATGTCGATAAGCTTATTGGCGCCCAGCCTTGTCACCGTCCTGTTTTCCAAGACCGTAAGAAGCTTGGCTTGGAGTGTAAGAGGAATGTTGCCGATTTCATCCAGGAAAAGGGATCCGCCCGAGGCGATTTCAAACCGGCCGGCTCGGTCCTTTCTGGCATCCGTGAACGCTCCCCTCACATGTCCGAACAGCTCACTCTCGAAAAGAGTCTCACTCAAAGCTCCCATATCGACGCTTATGAACACTTCATCGCGTCGAGCGGACTGGCGGTGGAGCTCCCGTGCGACGAGCTCTTTCCCTGTCCCGTTCTCTCCTAGGATCAGAATGTTGGCGTCGGTCTGGGCAACCTTTTTTATAGCAGCGAAGACGTTTTCCATGGCGGAACTGACCCCGATAAAGTCGTGAAAGGGTTGGTCCAGATCGGCGCTCAGTTGTTTTTGCTGGGAGCGCAGGCTGTTGGCTTCGAGACGTGAGGTGCGGAGTTTGATAGCGGCCGAGAGTGTAGCGATGAGCTTTTCGTTTTGCCAGGGTTTGAGGACAAAATCGGTCGCACCTTCCTTGATGGCTTTGACCGCCATCTCAATATCACCGAAGGCCGTGATGAGCACGACGACCATCGAGGGATCGATCTCCAGGATTCTGTTCAGCCAGTGAAATCCCTCTCTCCCGCTTGTGGCGCCTTTGGCGAAGTTCATGTCCAGGAAGACCACATCGTAGTTTTCATTCTTAAGGAGGGAAGGAATGGCCTCCGGAGTTTTTTCGATGTGGATATGGGCGACATACTGTTTGAGGAGAAGCAGTGCTGCCTTCAGTATGTCTTCATCGTCATCGATGATGAGGATTTTTCCTGATTTTTTATCCATTGTTGTTCTTCTCCATTTTCTATTTCGAGATCTGGAATCAATCGTTGTTGCAAAATCCGTGCCGATCGATGTGATTTTCTTCTCTCTGGTATTTTGTGCACGTTTTTATTATTATATGACAAATGTCCGAAAATGAACACCCTTTGTCTCAAGGCGAACACTTTTATTGTTTCTCCGGCACCCCGCCCGTCCGCTTTCTCCATATCTTGTCTTCTGGCACATTTATTGCAAATTAAAATGAACCGTAAGCGATTCCAATGCGTCTAAAAGAGAAAGAGAGAAACGGATGAAGCTTAGAAAACGCAGACAAGGAGATTAACCATGGGCATGGATAAAAAAATCAAAAAAAAGAAATGGCCACCCAAGAAAATTATTGGGCTGGCCTCCATCGTCATTTTTGTCGTTGTTGTCGGCTATCTGCTGATTTTCAAGGTCAGCCAATCCACTTTGAATGTCAATGCGGAGCGGATCACCATCTCGACAGTCACCGAAGGCCCCTTTCAGGAATTTATCGCGGTCCAGGGCAATGCCGAACCTGCGGACATACACTTTCTGACCGCTTCCGATGGAGGCCGGGTCGAGGCTATTTTTGTCGAGGCCGGAGCAATGTTGCAGACAGGCGATCCCATTATAAAGCTGGCCAACACCAACCTGCTCCTCGATATCATGTTCAGGGAGGCCGAGCTGTTCCAGCAGAGCAACAATCTGCGGAATACCCGGCTGTCCATGGATCAGTATCGGTTGCAGTTGAGTCAGGAGCTGACCAATATCGATAACCTGCTCCAGCAGCAGAAGCGTGTCTACGACCGCTATACCGAATTGGTCAAAGATGACCTCATCGCGCAGCATGAATATGAACTGGCCAAGGACCAGTACGAATATCTGCAAAGACGACGGGAATTGACAGTTGAAAGCCAGACAAACGATTTGAAATTCCGGGAGGCGCAGATCGATGCCTTGGAAGCCTCTCTCCAGCGGATGCAGGACAATCTGGTCGTCGTCAAGGAAAAACAGGACAACCTGACCGTCAAGGCTCCTGTCTCCGGTTATCTGACATCTCTTGAGGCCGAAATAGGACAAAATAAAACCCCGGGCCAACTGATCGGCCAGCTCGATGTCTTGTCAGGATACATCGTGAGGGTTGGAGTCGATGAGCACTACCTTCCCAAGGTGGAAATGGGGCGGGGCGGGACTTTCGAGCTCGCCGGAAACACCTACAGTCTCGTCGTCGATAAAATTTATCCCGAGGTTCAAGAGGGCCGGTTTCGAGTGGATATGGATTTTGTCGGAGAGCAGCCCCAGAACATCACGCGAGGAATGACCTACCACATCCGTTTGGAACTGGGGGATCTCTCCGAAGCTATACTTCTGCCCAAGGGGGGCTTTTTCCAGACCACCGGAGGGAACTGGGTTTATATCCTGGACGAGTCCGAGAGTGTGGCGACCAAAATGCGGATTCGTCTTGGGCGGTGGAACACCGAGGTTTACGAAGTTCTGGAAGGGCTTCAGTCCGGAGACCGGGTCGTCACTTCATCGTACGAAAATTTCGGGAATATGGAACGATTGGTCTTGAAGAATCAAAACGACAATCGTTAAAGATAGAGAATATTTAAACAGGAGGAACAAATGATCAGAACCGAAGATCTCAAAAAGGTTTACACCACAGAAGAAGTGGAAACCACAGCTCTGAACAACATCAACCTTGAAATCAAAGAGGGCGAGTATGTGGCCATCATGGGGCCTTCAGGATGCGGAAAGTCGACACTGCTGAACGTGCTCGGCATGATTGACAAGGCCTCGAGCGGCAAATACCACTTTTTTGATGAAGAGGTTTCAAAGTATTCGGAGAGGCAGAGGGCAAGCTTGAGGAAATCGAACATCGGCTTCGTCTTTCAGAGTTTCAACCTTATCGACGAGCTGACCGTCTACGAGAACGTGGAGCTTCCTCTGCTCTATCTCGGCTTTTCTTCTGCAGAGAGGAAAAAAAGAGTCTCCGAAGTCCTGGAGCAGATGGCGATCATGGCCAGAAAGAGTCATTTTCCCCAGCAGTTGTCCGGAGGGCAGCAGCAGCGGGTGGCCGTTGCCAGAGCTGTTGTGGCCAGACCCAAGCTCATTCTAGCGGACGAGCCGACGGGAAATCTGGATTCCGCTCACGGGGAAGAAGTGATGAAGCTGATGAATGAGCTCCATGAAGCCGGAACGACCATTGTCATGGTCACTCACTCTCCCGCTTATGCCGAATACAGCCACCGGATTATCCATCTTTTTGACGGGCATGTCGTCTCGGAAAACATTCATAAAGAGTTCAAGATTTAGAGCTTCCGTTACCAGAGCCAAACCATCGGTTCCGGAGGGCGGCAGAAGGACATGTTCAAGAACTATTTGAAGCTGGCTTGGAGAAGCCTTGTCAAGCAGAAAAGCTATTCCTTCATCAACATCACCGGTCTGTCGATCGGGATGGCCTGCTGCGTCATTCTCTTCCTCTTCCTCCAGAACGAACTGAGCTTTGACAGGTTTCATGCCAACGCCGATCGCATCTACAGGGCCGTATTGCAGTATGAGCGGGAAGGGGAGATCCGTCTTTCCGCCACCACTCCCGCCCCTCTCGGGCCGGCACTGCTCAATGAGTTTCCCGAAGTCGAACAGGTGGTCCGTCTTGGAGAGAATGAATTTCTGATCACTTATGGCAACAAAAGACTTTATGAGCAGGTTTTTTATGCCGATCCGGAACTGTTTGATGTTTTCAGCTTTCCCTTACTCGAGGGGGATTTGGAAATCCCTTTTTCCGGCCCGAAATCGATTCTCGTCTCGGAGAAAATGAGCCGGAAGTATTTCGGAGACAAGGCCGCGCGGGGACAGATCCTGTCTCTTTATGAGCAGGACTACACCGTTACAGGCGTCTTCAAGGATGTCCCTCAGAATTCCCATTTCCGGTTTGAGTTCCTTGTACCGTTTGAAACTTTTGTCCAGCGCACGAGAGAGGAGTGGGGAATTTCGAATTACTACACTTATGTCCTCCTCAGGGATAAAGATGCTGTTGCCGCCTACAACGCCAAAATACCCGCTTTAGTCGAGAAATACAGGGGGAAGGAGTCAAGGGAAGTTTATAAGGTTAGCTATCCCCTTCAATCCCTGACCCGCATCCATCTGTTTTCCCGGCTGAGAGGTGAAATCGGTCCCAACGGCAATTTTGGAACCGTCATTATTTTTTCGATGATAACGCTCTTTATTCTTCTGATTGCCTGCTTCAATTATATCAACCTTTCGACCGCAAGGTGTTTGACCAGAGCCAAAGAAATTGGACTGCGGAAGGTCATCGGTGCCAGCAGAGCCCAACTCATTAAACAGTTTTTGGGGGAATCATTCCTTTTTGTTTTTGTTTCCTTCCTGTTGACTTTTGGACTTGTGGAGGCTCTGTTGCCCGTTTTCAATTCCTTTGCCGAGAAAAATCTGGCGGTCAATTATACGGGCAACCTCCCTCTTTTGTTTTTTTTGGTTTCCGTTTTTCTTTTTGTCGGATTTTTTTCGGGAAGTTTTATGTCTTTTTATGTCTCCGGTTTTCAGCCCGTCAAAGCCATGAAGGGAATGTTTGCCGGCGGATCGAGGATTCCACTCTTCAGACGTACGGTGATCGTCGGCCAGTTTGCGATCACGACACTGTTTCTGGTTTCGGCTCTCGTCATAATGGGGCAGTTGAATTTCATGAAGAACAAAGAACTGGGATTCGACAAAGAACATGTCATCAATATCCCTATCCTGGATGAGGATGTGTTCGAAGGGAGAGACAGGATCAAGAGTGAATTTCTGCGCCACTCAAATGTTTTGGCCGCCAGCACTACCTCTTTTTTTCCCGGTAGCAAGCCTTGGTACCAGAACTACTCTTATGAAGGGATGCCCCCTGAAGAAAATCCAATGATCCGATGGATGGCGGTCGATTTTGATTTTCTTGAAACGCTGAAGATCCGGCTGGTCCAGGGGCGGGATTTTTCCAAAGATTTCCCGACAGATATTGGGCAGGCATACATCCTCAATGAAACAGCGGTCAAGGAGTTGGGATGGTCGGATCCTTTGGGAAAGTCGTTTGAAATTGTCGACCAAGGAGTTGTCACAGGCGTTGTCGAGGATTTTCATTTCTCCTCACTTCATGAACGGATCGAACCGATGGCCCTTTGTATCTACCCGGAAGGATTCGAACATTTTGCAGTCAGAATAAGAGGAGAATCCATTCCTGAAACCCTTCGGTATCTGGAAGAGACATGGAAAAGTCTTTCCGCCGGACAAACCTTCAGCTATTCTTTTTTGGACACGGACTTGGACCGTTTGTACAATGAAGAGGTGCGGCTGAGCAGGATTATCGGGAGTGTGACTTTTTTATCCCTTCTTATTGCCTGTCTCGGGCTGTTCGGCCTGGCCTCCTTTTCCATCGAACGCCGGATCAAGGAAATCGGAATCCGCAAGGTCTTGGGGGCTTCTGTCGGGCGGGTCGTGACCGGTTTGAGCCGGGATTTTGCCCGCTGGGTGTTCGTGGCGAATGTTATCGCCTGGCCCGTGGCCTATTATGGGATGTTTCGCTGGCTTCAGAATTTTGCTTACCGGACAAGGATTGGAATATGGGTTTTTATCCTGTCTGCCGCCCTTGCTTTGGCCACATCTGTTTTCGCCATCGGCTTCCAAGCCGTAAAGGCGGCCTTGAAAAATCCCGTGGAGATTCTACGGTATGAATAGAGATTAAGAGGAGATTTCACATGATTAAGTTGAGAGACATCACCAAATACTACTCAACAGGTTTTGTTAAAACTTTTGTTCTCCGCAACATCGATCTGGATGTCGAGGAGGGCGAGTTTGTGACGGTTATGGGTCCTTCGGGAGCGGGTAAATCGACGCTGCTGCACATAATCGGTCTGCTGGATGCCCCTTCTAATGGGGAGTACATGTTTTATGACAAGGAAGTACACAGGTTGAGCGAAAAACAGCGGTCGGAGATTCATAAGCACCATATCGGGTTTGTTTTTCAGAGTTACCATCTCATCGACGATTTAACGGTCTATGAAAATCTCGAAACTCCTCTTCTTTATAAAAAAGTCAAGGGATCGGAAAGGAAGGGGCGGGTAGCCGATATGCTGGACAGGTTCAACATGGTGGCAAAAAAAGACCTGTTCCCCAATCAATTGTCAGGTGGCCAGCAGCAGAAGGTGGCCGTCGCCAGGGCCATCATCACCGATCCCAAACTCATCCTTGCCGATGAGCCCACCGGAAACCTGAATTCGGAGGAGGGGAAAGAGGTCATGGAGCTTCTCAAGAACTTGAACGAGCAGGGAACCACCATAATCCAGGTCACTCATTCCGAGGAAAAAGCCGCCTACGGCAAGAGAATTATCCGTCTTTTGGACGGATGGATCGAGAACAAATGATGCTTTCCTTTAAAGGCGGAATCCGGATAAAACAAGCCCCAGGAGGTATGGGATGTTGAAAATAAAGAAAACCCTCATGTTCTTTTTGCTGTGTGGGTTGACGGTCGGAGCTTTCTCACAGACAAACGAAAGAACTCTTTCTCTTGATGAATGCATCAAAACGGCCTTGCAGAACAATCTGGGTGTGGCGGTGGAGATTTTGAATCCTGAAATTGCCGACGCATCCATCGCTCTGGCAAGAGAGAGGTTTCTTCCCCAGTTGTCCATGAGGTATTTCACCCAGAACACCAATACACCTTCCTTTTCATGGATAGATTCATCTGATCAGCTCACCACGGACTACAATAACTACGTGGCCTACTTCGAACAGAATCTGCCATTTGGAACGAACATCACCGCAACTCTTTTTTCTTATCAAAACGAGACCAACCAGAGGTTCCAGACGATCAATCCGCGCTTCGGCAGCACTCTCCAATTCGATATCACCCAGCCTCTGTTAAAGAACTTCGGCTACCGCGTCAATCGAAGGGAAATCATCATCGCTAAAAACAGCAGGGAGATGTCGGACAGCCAGCTCAAGCAGGTCCTTCTTGAGACCGTGTACAATGTGGAGGAGGCCTACTGGAACCTCGTTTTCAGCATTGAAGATCTTCGAGTCAGGCACCAGTCCCTTTCTCTTGCCCGTGATTTGCTCAAAAAAAATAGAAGAGAAGTCGAGGTTGGAACACTGGCCCCTATTGAAATCCTCAGCGCTGAGGCCGAAGTGGCCACCCGGGAGGCGGAGATCCTCCAGGCTGAAGGTATGGTCAAGAACAACGAAAATATCCTCAAGACCATTATCAATTTGGACCGGGAAGGCGCCCGAGGAGTGTACTCGGTTGTTCCGGCTGATTCGCCGTCTTACACCAAAATGGAGATAAGTATAGAGGAGGCGCTGCAAACGGCAATGAACAAACGGCCGGATTTGGAGTCCTACCGTTGGGACATCAAAAGCAGAGACATCGATTTTGTTTATGCCAAAAACCAGCTCCTTCCCGAGCTGAGTCTGGAGGCTTCCTACTGGAGCCCTGGAGTATCCGGTACTCAGATTCTTTACCAGGATAACAATCCCCTCACAGACATCGTTGTCGGGTCGATCCCCGGAGAAGTGTCCGATGCTTTGAGAGATGCCTTGAAGTTTCAATATCGAAACTGGTCGGCCGGTCTAACCCTGACATTGCCGACCAACACTCTCTTTTCACGCGGCCAGTATGCCCAAGCCAAGGCAAGCTTGGATCAGGCCAAACTCCGGCTCAAAAACCAGGAACAGCAGGTTTTCCTGGAGGTCAGCAATGCCGTCCAGACCGTCCAGACCGATTTCAAACGTATCCAGGCATACACAGTAGCCAGAGAGCTGGCGGAAAAAAAGTTGGAGGCCGAAGAGAAAAAGCAGATGGTGGGACTCACCACCAACTATCTCGTTCTCCAGTACCAGCGGGATCTGGCCAACGCCCGCAGCGCGGAACTGAGGGCGATCATCGATTACAACCTCTCACAAGCCCGCTTGAGCAGAGCCATGGGCGTCGGCCTCAGCGATTAAAATATAAATTGGGGGACAGGCCCCAATTTTTCTATTCCCAATTTTTACTCAGTTTGACACGAAAATTTTGGCTGTGGTATAAGCATCATGCTGGGGATGATTATGGACAGCCGGATAAATATCTCAAAGATCGCCGCCATTTTTTTGACGGCCATTTTCGGTTTTTCTTTTTCCTTGCAGCCGGATCAAGACGCAAATATCTTACAGGCCGAGACGAAACTCCAGATCGACGGCATTCTGGCTGATTGGGAGGCCTACCGGGAATTCCCAGTCCGGTTCTCGCCGTCGGGAGAGACGCTTGAGCCCTCATCAGATATTGCCGTTACAGCCCGCTTCACATTTGATGCTTCCCACTTCTATTGTGCGGTTTTGGCTAAAGATGATCATTTTGACTTTCCAAGCCGCGGCTGGAGGTATGGGGATGGTTTTTTCCTCACCTTTATCGATCCTTTTTCCGGCGGAGAAAGCGATCGTTTCTCTTCGTTCGGATTTTCCCTCGAAGACGAGCAGACGATCAAAGTCCTGGTCAATAAGGATGGAATTTATTTCCCTTCTTTTTCGACAGAGGACATCCTGTGTGTCATCAAGCCCAATGACCTGAAGAATGAAATCATCTATGAGATAGCCATTCCCTTCAAAAATCTGGCCCCCTTCAAGCCTTTCATCAACAACCGATGGGCCGTCAATCTCATCTACGTGGATGGTGATTCAGGCCAAAGGAAGATCCTTCAGCTTCATCCGGATCGAAACTACGACACCGAACTGACAAAGAAAAGAAAAGGTCGGATCTTCAGTTTCCAAAGCCGTCTCCCATCGTCCGCTGAATTTCAAACAGCCGTCAACGCTTCACATTTTTACCAGAACGACGAGAAGATGCTGGCCTGTGCCGTCAATTCTCCTTCGGCATCCCAGGGTTGGACGTTCAGGATCGAGCTCAGCTCGGCCTTCGACAATGTTTCTTCAACTCATGATATAGACCTTCAACCCGGGCTGAACATGTTTTCTTTCCCTCTCGAGCAAGCAGGGAACGGAACCGGCGTCTATGATATCAGCGTCGGTATCATCGACACCAAGAACTCCTTGAGATTCAGAGAAGACCATCAGTTTTATTTACTGCAGAGTAGGGACATGACTCGATGGTCCACAGAACTTGAAGAAGCGGAGCAGTCCGAACTCTTCACCACAAGCACGGCTTTTCGAGAAAGTCTCCCGTCCCTCGAAATCAGGCTGGATTGGATCAAAACCTTTATGGATGAAGCTCCGCCCTTAGCCGACATTCAAGACCTCAAACAGTGGACGGAGGAATTGGACTCTCTCTTGCAGCGGATCGAAAGCGGAAATCCAGCGCTTTTTTCTCCAGGGCAGATTTTCAGGTTGGCTCACCGCTCGAAAATCGATGACTCCCTTCAGCCTTACTCACTGTATGTTCCGTATTCCTATGATGAAAAATTCCCACTGCCTCTAATCGTTTCTCTTCACGGCAGCGGTGTCGATGAATTCAACACCATCCGCTCTATTTCCGCTATGGCCGTGCAGAGAGGAGGATTCATGGTCTTGGCTCCCAAGGCAAGAGGCCTCTCCGATTGGTATGTCGGTCCTTCTGGTGAAGATATCCTGGAATGTCTAGCCCACGTCCAAAAATTGTACCGTGTCGACGAGAGAAACATCATCCTCGATGGTTTTTCCATGGGCGGCTACGGAGCCTGGCGGCTCTCCTGTCTCTATCCGGAACGGTTCCGGGCTGTGATCATCAGGTCCGGTGCCCTTTCGCCTCCCTCCCCTGCGATCAAGGGAGAAAATATCCTCGATCTCTTGGATAGACAAACCGGATTGTCTTATTTTATCGTCCATGGGGATCAAGACAACTCGGTTCCGGTGGATAACGCTCGAAGGGCCGCAGCCAGGCTCAAAGAGCTGGGAGTCAGGTTTGAATATATCGAAGTCAAAGGCGCCGCCCATGGCGGTTATGACCGCTGGAAGGACATCTTTGACTGGCTGAGAAAAGTATTAGTGAATTGAATCCCCGCGAGCCAAATTTTGCTGCAGGGCCTCTTTTTTGCCGGTTCACCGGGCGAACAGTTCTTTCAGTTTTCCCATCAGATCCAAATTCTTTTCGACCTCGATCAGGGGGATGTTTTTTTCATCGGCGATTCGCGAAAATCTGTTGTCCTCATTCCCCTCTTTATTGATGAGAAGAAGGTCCGAATCCGGAGCCACGGCGTCGATGCTCAACTCATCGGTGTTGTCACCCGGAGCGGCTCCCTGGGCTCTCCTTTTCATCCCTTCGATGTGGGAGCCGATGATGGTGATGCCCTGGCTTCGGGCTTCCTGAATAAGTTCTTTGACCCTGTCGATCTCGTCATCGATCGAGATGCCGGCAGCTCCCATCCCTTTGAGGCTTGCCCCCATAACGATAATGAGTGATCGATAGGGAACCCCGCCCTCTTTTGCCGTTTTCAGCAGCTCGGCAGAGGCCAGAGGATCCATATCATATGCTTTTGGTTCGGCTTCGAGCTTGAGCCTCATGAAGAGAGCGTTGACCATGTTCACTCCAGGGCTCTGCCCGCACGAGGTGATCAGCACTGGGAGTTCGGTCTTGGGGAGTTCGGCCTGCAAGCCCGAGGACAGCAGGAGAGTTCCGCTGAAAAGCGAAAGCACAATAATTAATAATGAGATGATTGCCATACGTTTCATATCTCTCTCCTCATCTGTAGAAGATACATCGACTTTCACCCTTTATGGTATTGAAATCCTCCGCAGCCGTCAACACTATTCAGGCTCTATGACAAAAAGTGTGATAAATGACCAACAAATCAAGGGGCCCTTCGGTTTGTAGGAAGTGAATCAGGGAGATGGAGGAAGCGACATCGTAAGATTTAGCCTTTCTGAAACGTTGACGAAGGGAGACGACGAAGTCGGCCAGTCGAGGATGTTTGAGCACGAGAGGAATAAATAGCGCGGCACCTATCCCATAGGCAATCTGTTGATCATATAGAGTAACCATGCGTAGTTGTGAGACTGCACCTTTTTAGGGGGAAAATACCTGCAGTTTTAAATGGATGGGTGGTGTGGCGCGTATGAAATCTTACCGGAGCGCCGATATCCTCTCTGATTCACTTTTATTATCA
>CBFDBS010000031.1:0-12957 GCA_965603105.1 uncultured bacterium | reverse complement strand
AAAAGAACAAAACAGCTGGAGATGGAAACGGAAGAAGCCCCTGCAGCGGTTCCTGAAGAAGAAAAAGAATAGTACAGACAGATTTCACTTTCTTATCGCTATCCCCTAATTAGGGTCAGAATTATCCTCTAATATTTACTGCCTTCCCTTTTAGCCTTGATTATTCAGGTTAGTATTCTTCCATTCCGCTGGGCCTCCTTTTTTATACTTATCCTAAACCTTGACAAAAATAACGTAATCATGTATATTGTAATTCAATTACGTTTTACATGAGGTGTGATAATGACAAAGAAAGATGAGGCTCAAACTTCGGAAAAAGAGGAAAAAACCAGTAAGCACAAGGATGCGCTCGAGGATTTCGGCAATCAAGTCGAAAGAATCGCCAGCAAGACGGCCGAATCGTTCAAAAAAGTATGGGACAAAACACTTTCCTCCAGAAATACGGTCTTGACCATACGAGTCGACGATGAGAGCAACGAAAAAATGAATATGCTGGTCGATTCGGGAATCTTCAGAAGCCGTTCCGAAAGTGCCGCCTTTCTCATCAAAGAAGGCATCAAAAACCAGGAAACCCTATTCTCCAAAATATCCAACAAACTGGAAAAAATCGATAAGATCAAGAAGGAACTCGCCTGTATCATCGCCGAAGAAATGAAGATAAAAAAAGGTGAATCAGAGACTCCTCCAAGGACAAAAAATTAAGTTTTGCCTTTTAGGTCGGCTGTGATATCATTTTAGAGGTGGCCAACGTCGTCATAAATCTCCTAACAATTCTTTCCTTAATCTTCACTTCTGCGGTCCAGGATATCGAACAGTCCTTTCTTCAGAACAATCCTAAAATCCTCTACTCTCTTTTTTCCTCTCAAAACAGCATCAGCATTTCTTTTCCGCAACCCATTTCATTTTCTGATCAGGTCTCCAACCAGCAGGCCTACTTTCTTTTCCGTCGTTTGCTCAGGTTTTATTCGACGTTTGAGTTTTTTTCCGACCCACTCCCTTCCTGGACATCGAATACTAGCTTCATTGTTAAAGCCAGATGGTCATTTAAAGACAGGAAAAACAACAAGTATGTCTACATCGTCTTTTTTCATTTCTTGATTGAGCCAAAAGAGACAAGAAGGGGAACCATCTACCAATGGAAATTAACGGAAATAAAGGCTGAAATTGAAAATTATTGAATTTTTCAGACAGCACAAAGCTCCAGCTGCGGGGTTTCTCCTTTCGCTGTTTGTTTCCCTGATCACCCTCACCTTTTCTGTCACATTCCCAGAAGACTCGACTGAAAAATTCCAGAAAAAGAACTCGAAGCTGCTGAATAAAAAAGAACGGTTGATCCAGGCAGAATTCACCGGCATCCTCGATGAAATCCAGGCAAGAAAGAGTCACCTTCTGGCCAGCCCTTTTCCAGAAGAAAGCGAAAAGATTTTCAGTCTTTTCAAAACGCACATCACCAATCCTGAAATCGAAGGAATCGCCTACAGTAACGGCTTCGGTGATGTTCTGCTGTGGTTTGGAAATGTGGCGGAAGTGAAAGATGTCTTCTTGTCCGACAGGGCCAATGAAACTCTCATCAAAAAACCGGCATCTTTCCTCCTTCAGGATAAAGTTTCTTCGTATTTGGTCAATATTGATAGAATAGACACAGAACACTACGTGATTCTGTACCGACTCCTCGCCTTCCAGCCGGAACTGAAATCTTCCTATTTGACAGCCTACCATTTTCTCAAGGCTCAGCTCCTCAAAAATTGTGACATCTTCTATTGGGACTACCGGGAGGATATTTCAGGATTTGAAAATTTTTTCGGGCGCCATAATGACAAATACACTGGAGAACCGACCTCCCCAGACAACATCGCGACTCTGATTTTTCCACTCAAAAACGAAGAAGGGCGTATTGCCGCTACCATAACTATCAGTTCTCCCCCCATGTCTGCCGACATCTCCTCCCGGCAGGATGATTTTCTCTTCCTTTTCTTCCTGTCCCTCGGATCGGCTCTCGTTTTCTTCACCGTTCTATTATCGAAAATTCCTCTTATCAAACAAAAAAGACATCCGCTGGTGATTATATTCGTCATCGCCTTCCTGCTGGGAATAAGAGTCATACTCTTCCCCCTCAGTGAACTGGAGAGCATACAAAATCTTGCTGTCTTCTCTCCCTCTTCATCCAGCTTTTTATCCTTCTGGAACTTCACCAAATCTCCCGCCGATACATTCCTGACCGCTGTCTGCCTCTTCCTGATTGTCGGCTACCTCCTGCTCCCGTCCAATCCGCTCAGCCGAAGCAAAAAAAAGAAATATGGTCTTTTTTCCTCTTTGGGTCTGGTTTTTATCCCCCTGGCGTTCTCCTTTGTGCTTATGTATCTCTTCCAAAAATTTCTCCACCGCCTGATCCTCAACTCCAATCTCAATTTGCTCCGTATTTCTTTCAATCCTTCTTTTATTCTGATTCATCTGAGCATCCTTCTGACATTCCTCGTTGCTCTCCTCTGCATTTGGACCAGTCTGAAATACGCATCGGTATTTGTTCCCAACACAACTGTCCCCTTAGTTCTGTTTTTCATTCTGGGTATCGTTTATGTTGGAGTCGTTCAAAACAGAATGCTCGTTATTGCCTTCCTCCAATCTCTCGTCATCCTCATGTGTCTTATAGGAGTCTTTTTCCCGAATCCCGGGAAGAGAAAGGAATATCTCTTTTCCATATTCTTTCTCACCCTCCTCCTGGTCTACTCATCCTTGGAGTCTTCCTTCTCGTTGCGTCAAAAGTTGCTCCTTCAGAATTCACTCAAAAACACCATAGAATCTCAAAAAAGTTGGGGAACATTTTTACTGAAGCAGTCTCTGCCAGAGATTGATCTTCAAGAAGAATCCATACATTCCTTTTTTGAAAGCGACGAACCCTTGGACCTGGCCCACACGCTCTGGGGGCGGACTCTCCTCTCAAAGTTCAATTGGTATTCCAGTCTTGAACTCCTCAATCCCAACGGTACAATCCTCTCCCGCTTTTCCCTGAACGTTCCTGAATACTATCGGCTTCAATTCGAGCTGCCCGGCACTTTTGAATGGATCATTTCCAACCACACCGTGTCTTTTTTAGGGAGGCAGAAGGAATTTCTCATCGCCTACAAGGATTTTCAGGAGGAGGGCCTCAGCCTGGGCAGGATGATAATCTCTCTCTCACTCGATTATGATATGCTGCCCTTTCTCTACTCAGCCAATCCTTATTTCGAACTCCTCCGGATTAGCTCCCTCCCCTCCTTAAACGAATTCGACTTCGGATTCGCCGTTTTCGATGCCGATGGAAGACTGCTCTTCAATCCTTACAACATCGCTTCCGGCATCCCTCCGGATCTTCTCCAGGGCATAAGTGAAAACGATGGATCCCAATGGTCTTCATTCAAAAAGAATAAAAAAAACTACAGCAGCTACTTCTTCAAGGATGGGAACAAGATCTATTCTCTCTTCACTCCCAAGGAAAACTTCCTTGATTATGCCGTCGAATACTTTGAGCTCTCCTTTCTCTATCTCTTTTTCTTCGCTTTTCTGTCTCTGATCTACAACGTCTCTATCAAAGGGAAAAAAATCAAAAATCCCTTCTGGTCCTTCTCTAACAGGGTTTACATCTCGTTCGTTATCATCGCTCTTGTTCCTCTTCTTCTTTTCACGCTGTTCACCAGAGAATTTGTCAACCGGATCTTCACTGAGCAGATCACTGAAAAAGCCGAGTTCCAGGCGGAATTCGCTCAAAGAGTGATGGATGACATCTTCTACACCCAGCAAGAGGACCAATTGTCACTCACTCTGCCCGCAGACGATGTGGTCTTTTGGATCAGTTCGGCCATTGCCAACGACGTCAATCTGTACCTGGATGGCAAACTGCTATCGTCAAGCCGGAGAGAGTTTTTTGATTACGGTCTTCTTCCCGAACAAATCAATGGGGAAGTCTACTACAGAATACTGTATGACAATCTTCCCTATTTCACTGAGACACAGAAAATCGGCAATTACTCGTTCCAGATTCTGACTATTCCTTACTTTATCCAGGACAATCTTCTTCTCATCTCTCTTCCATTTCCCCTCCAGCAGCAGGAGATCTCCGAAGCCTCGATGGAATTGATCGAATTCTTGATTCTCATTTCTGTCTTTTTCATAGCGGCCGTACTTCTTTTTGCCAGAGGAATAGGAGGGATGATCATCACCCCCATCCGGAAGCTTCTGACTGGCACCAAAGAGGTCGGGCTCGGTAACCTCGAAATCACAATTCCCTATAAACGGCGGGATGAAATGAAAACCCTGGTCGATGGTTTTAACACCATGATCAGAAACCTCAAACAGCATCAGCAGGACCTGGCTGACATGAGCAAAAAAGTAGCCTGGGCGGAAATGGCCAGAAAAGTGGCTCATGAGATCAAAAATCCTCTCACTCCTATCCAGCTTTCAGCCGAACATCTGCTGAATGTGTATGAGGACAGTCCAGGCAATTTTGAAGAAGCCCTGAAGGAATCGACCTCATACATCATCAAAGAAGTGGAAAACCTCAGAAAAATCGCCCATCAATTCCTCGAGACATCCCAAGAAAGCGTTCTCCAGAAAGATCTCCTCGATCTCAAAGACCTTATCAAAGAGGCTGTCGATCCCTACAGAAAAATCCTTCCCGAAAGGATCCAGATCGTCGAGCGCTACACAGGCGAAGACTTCCGGTTCAGGGGAGACAAGGTGAAGATAAAGATCGCCCTCAGAAACATCATCATCAACGCCATCGAAGCCATTCAAAATGAGGGGACAGTCTCCTTTTCCGTCCACAGCAGCGGCTCCACGCTTAAACTGTCCATCGCAGACACGGGGATCGGTATCGGGAAGGAAGTGCTCGACAGGATATTCGATCCTTATTTTTCAACAAAGGACGTTGGAACCGGCCTCGGCCTCCCGATAGCCAAAAAAATCATCAACGACCACAGAGGATCCATCGAAGCCGAAGGACAAGAAAACAGAGGGACTCTGATCACGATATTTCTTCCCAGAGTCACTGATGTATGATACGATGAATTGTCATTTTAAATCTTTTTTCGGACGTTTCGACTAAAAAAAGGATTTAGAATATCAAAACAACCCATGAAAACCAGTTGACGAAATGAAGAAAAAATTTATTTTTCTTTTGGGTGCTCTCTTGTTTTTCTTTTCGATCCATCCAGGAGTCCAGGCTGAAAAAATCAGTTTAAGGTTCAGCTACAAGACCAATACCATCAATACCGGCGATATTTTCAGCTGGATTGATTCTTTTAACCTTCTCTGGGAGGACTGGCAGAACAGACAGGGCGGAATATTGGAAGGACAGTTCAATCCCCCCAAATATAAAGCCAATTATGAGTTCGAATTGAGGTTCCCTATTGTTGCAGGCTTCTCTTTTACTCTGGCGGGAGGAAGTCAGTTGCAAAGCCAGACCGAAGGCACGGTTAATTTGAACAGTGCGGGAGGAGAGCAGACGGAAACACACATTATACGCAATGAAATCTCAGCCCTCCCTTTCAAGATCGGGGTCAATTATCAATTCCGTATCCCCGTCCTCGCCAATTTATCCATCAATGTTGGAGCGGGAAGGCTAATTTTATTCGCCAAATACGATAATTTTGAAAACTACAACTTGCAAGCAAAATTCTTAGAAACAGATTACACCTACTGGTATGAAATATCAGGTGACTTCAAATCGGAATGCCTTGGATTCTATGCCAATCTGACGGCTGAGTATGAACTCATGAAATTTGCGGCCGTTGTCCTTGGACTGGAGCAGAGATGGGCCAAAATGGACGGATTCAAAGGCGCTTACTCCTACACAGCTAATTTTGAACCGCCGGAAAAAAATAGCTCAGGAAAGGCATCGCTCTATTTCTATGAAAGTGAACAATGGGGAATGGGCGATTCTTACTCTGTCCTGTCCGGACACATCAATAGACCGGACGATGGCGATATACAAAATATCCGCCAGGGAAAAGTCAATCTAGGCGGCTATTCTCTCATTATAGGAATAAGGTTCATCATCTGAGAAAGGAATAAAGATGTCAAAAATCCTGGTGACGTATTACAGTTCGACTGGCAACACTAAAGCCATCGCCGAAGCCATATATGAAGCCACACAAGGGGAGAAAATCTTAAAGACCATAACTGAAGTCACAGATGAGGAGCTTTCCCAGTCAAATCTGATCTTCATCGGCTTCCCGGTTCACTCCCACAGCGTTCCCTACAAAGTTGAATTGCTGTTGAAGCGGATTCCCTCAGGAAAGAAAATCGCCTTGTTTTCCACCCATGGCTCTCTGACAGGCAGCCGCCTTTCACGAGAAGCATTGGAATACGCGACGGCCCTGGCATCAAAAGCCAAAATACTGGGAACCTTCACCTGCCGAGGCAAAATGTCAGTACAGGCACTGGAGTCACTCAGCCGATCACCCGAACACAGGGCCTGGACGGAGATGGCTGTCTCTGCCCGGCATCATCCGACTGACACTGACCTCGAACATGCACGGGCCTTCACCGACTGGATCCAAACCCTGTCCGCTCAATATTGAATCTGAAGTTTCAGACGGCGACCCCCCGAGAAGATCAATCAGCCCTGTTTTCGGATATCCCCTTCAATCTGTTGACGATGTTTTCCGCGATGGTATAGGGATCATTCTCTTTCTCATGTATCCGCTCGATCAAGCTTTCGAATTCCCCGGGCTTGAAGCTGTCCATAACCTTTTGGAAAATCTTGTCCATAATGATGTCTTTCAACATCCAATAAAGAAGTCTTTTTTTCCTGTTGGTTTTAATATCTTCACCTAAACCGGCAACAAGCCGCTCGATTTCCTTGACAAGGGAATCAATCCCATCACCGGTTGTGGCAACAGTCTTGACAACAGGAGGTATCCTTTCTTTTTTTATACCCAGCTCAAGCATCGCCTTTATCTGGCGTTCGGTTTTTTCCGCCTCCGGAGAGTCGGCCTTGTTCAAAACAAATATATCGGCGATTTCCATGATTCCTGCCTTGAATGTCTGTATTTCATCTCCTACGCCGGCAATCAAGACGACAAGAACAAGATCTGCCAGTTTGATAATCTCCACTTCATCCTGGCCCACACCGACAGTTTCCACAAGAATAACATCCTTCCCCGAGGCTTCAAGAATTGAAATGGCTTCACCTGTCGCCTTGGCCAATCCCCCAAGATGTCCTCTGGTAGCCATGCTGCGGATAAAAATGTCGGGATCGGTGGTGTGACGCATCATCCGGATTCGATCTCCCAAAATGGCGCCGCCGCTGAAAGGACTCGAAGGATCGACGGCAATGATCCCCAACTTTTTTCCCTTGATTTTAAGACTTTCGATGATTTGATCGACAAGAGTGCTCTTTCCCGAGCCGGGAGAGCCGGTGATGCCGATGACAACGGAATTGCCCGTATGCGGAAATATCTTCTTCAGGATGTCTTGTGCTTCAGGAACATTGTTTTCGACAAGAGATATCCCCTTGGCGATAGCCCTCGAATTCCCCGAGATGATTTTTTGTGCTAGGTCAACGCTTTCCATCATGAACAGAGGCGAAATCTTTTTCTCATCTCAGCACCCGCACGGACATCACTTAGGAAAAAAGTCACTCCCGTGACTGAGTCAGTACTCTGACAGAACTTTTTGGGCGATGATCCAGCGCTGGATCTCAGATGTTCCCTCACCGATGGTTGCCAGTTTGGAGTCGCGGTAGAATTTGGCAACCGGATAATCGGTTGTGAAGCCGTACCCTCCATGGATCTGAACGGACACCGATGACACTTTAACAGCCAGTTCGCTGGCAAACAATTTGGCCATGGCCGATTCCTTGACAATCCTTTTTCCCTGATCTTCCAAAAACGCCGCTCGATAAGTCAGCAGTCGAGCAGCATCGAGTTCTGTGAAGCCATCGGCCAGCATCCACTGGATGGCCTGAAAATGAGCTATCGGCTGGTCAAACTGTCTTCTTTCTTTGGCATATTTCAAGCTTGCCTCGAGGGCTCCGGCGGTGATACCCAAGGAAAAACCGGCGATGCTCACCCGTCCTCCATCTAAAACAACCATGGCCTGTTTGTAGCCAGCGTTTTCTTCTCCGATCAAATTTTCGACAGGGACTCTAACATCCTCTAATATGAGTTCGGCCGTATCTGCGGCTCTAATCCCGAGCTTGTCCTCTTTTTTCCCCGGACTAAAACCTTCCATTCCTTTTTCCAGGATGAAGGCGGAAATTCCATTTCTTCCCTTCTCCGGATCTGTTACGGCCATCACGACGGTTATCTCTGCCAGCGAACCGTTGGTAATGAACAGTTTACAGCCGTTGAGAACATAATGATCACCCTCTTTTACCGCACGAGTCTTGAGTGCCGCCGCATCTGATCCCGCTTCTGCTTCAGTCAAACCCCAAGCTCCCAATGTCCGGCCGGAGGCGAGACGCGTCAAATATTTCTTTTTCTGCTCTTCGCTGGCGAAAAGATTCAAGTGGTTTGAACAGAGCGAGTTATGAGCGGCCACCGTCAATCCCACCGATGGATCAACTTTGGACAGTTCTTCAAGAATGATCACATAATCGACATTTGAATATCCCGCTCCTTTGTATTCGGTAGGAATGATTATCCCCAAAAGTCCCATATCCGCCAGCTTCTCGGTAAAAACATCCGGCCAGATTCCTTTCTCATCGGATTCCTTGACGAGGGGCTGGATTTCCTTATGGGCAAAATTCCTGATCGCCTCTTTCAGTATTTCCTGTTCTTCTGAGAATAAAAAGTCCATTTTCTCACCTGATTAAAATATCAATTTCAAAACAAAAGATCATATAATCCTATACACATTCTATCTTACTTTTTAGAAGGCCAAGAATCAAGATAAAAACAACCGAGATAAGCTGATCAGAAATGAACGCTCGCTGTTCCAGATTGACACCTCGCCTCAAATGCTCTAGATTGAAAGCATGTGGACGGGACTGATCAGGATCATTTTTTATGCCTTCTTCGCCTATCTTGTCTTCCAGGTTATCCGGTTTTTTCAAGCCATTAACAGAAGAGTCAAATCCCCTCCTCCTCAATCTGCAAAAAGCTTGTCAGGACTCATGGTCCAGGACAGTGTCTGCAAAACCTATCTCCCAAAGGATGAGGCCATCAAAGAAATCCACAAGGGCCAAGAGTATTTCTTCTGCTCAAAAGAATGCCAGAGAAAGTTTCTGGAAATAAAAAAATAACTTTAGTAACAATCCCCTGCCGTGCGTCTCTTCGCCAATCACCAGGTGATCCTGAAATCTATAAACTCTCCTGAATAAACTTCCCAGTCCACATCCAGAAAATCGACACGCGATAGAGGAGATCCCTCATGGAGCAATTCCAGGAGTCTTTCGATCGTCTCCCTTTCCCCCTCAACGGTGATTTCAACCTGGCCGTCCTGTGTGTTCCTTACCCATCCTGTCAATCCGAGAGATGTGGCCCATTTTCGTGTGTGTTCGCGGAAAAAAACCCCCTGTACCCTGCCCGATACGCGGATAAAAGCTCTTGTGTTCATCGAGACTGCGTCTCATCTTATCATATGAATTCAGGAGCGTAAAGACACAGAGTTTCCCGTCCCTCTGTCAATCGAAATCCACTTGTCATCTGATTGAACATGTCATTTGACACGGACAAGGGAGTCTGGTAGAAGTTTTCATAAATAGAGAAAAGGATCTGTTCGATGAAAAAAGTTCTTCTCAGCATCGGCGGATACGATCCCACATCCGGAGCCGGCACAGGACTCGATGTGAACGTCTTCCAGAGCCTGGGATTCCATGGCATGGGAATCGTCACCGCTCTAACGGCCCAAAACACACAAGGCGTCGATTCCCTATACTGTCCTCCTGCGGATTGGCTGAAGACACAGTTCCGAAGCCTGAGTAAAGACGTGGTTTTTGCCGGCATCAAAGTGGGCATGGTGGGCCAACGGGAAAATATTCCCGTCATTAAAGAGATCCTTTCTCAGTATTCGTCCTTGCCGAGGGTTATCGATCCCGTTTTCCAATCCAGCTCGGGTGCCTGGCTGCTGGAAAAAGATGCCGTTCCAGATTATCTCAGCGCGGTTTCCGGCCACCTGACCCTTCTCACACCCAATACACATGAAGCCTCGCAAATCGCCGGTCTTCCGGTTACAAACCTGGACGACATGAAACTTGCGGCTAAAAAAATCTTCACTCTTTTCAAAATGCCGAGCTTGATCAAAGGCGGACATCTTGAAGAAGAAGCGTCCGATGTTTTATTCGACGGTCTGGATTTTTTTCTTTTCAAACATGAAAGACTGGATATTGAAGTCCACGGAACGGGATGCCTTCTCTCCTCCAGTCTTGTCGCCTTTCTCAGCCAAGGGAAGGAATTGAAAAAGGCCTGCCGGATGGCTGTGGATTATACGCTTCAAAGCCTCAAGAGTTCAGTTCCAATAGGCCGAGGACAACGTCTCTTCTCCTTCAGCCGCAACTGATTGACTTCCTGTTTCAATTTGGCCAACAATCACATCAGCTCTTTCGATGATAGGGGGGGCGAAAATGATTCCCTGTTTAGCGGCTGCATCCAGATTCAAATGAAGCTTTATTTCGGTCATATACTGAATCGGAATATCTTTGGGGCTTTTACCGTTCTTCACCTGAAGGGCTATCTGGCCGGCTTTATAACCCATGGCATAAAAATCCCAGCCAATGGCCGCACAGGCGCCGCTTCTTGTATGCTGAGGAAATCCTCCAAAGAGAGGAATGGCGTTTGCTTCAGCCACACGGCCTATCGTTTCGAACGAAGCATTGATGGTGTTATCCGATATCTGATAGATCACATCTATTTTTTTATTGATCAGAAGCTGGGCAGACAGAAGGATTTCACTCGCATTGGCAATAGGGACGGCTTCCACATCAAATCCCAGCTCTTTGGCTCCCTTTTTCATCAAATCCAGATAATATTTCGAGTTCAATTCAGAAGGAGTCCAAAGAGTCCCAATCTTCTTGGCAGCAGGCAGAACCTCCCTGATGAAGAGAAGACTCTCTTTGATCGGACCTCTGGAGGAAACTCCCGTAACATTGCTCAAGTGGTCTTCGGAGGATTGACCGGCGCCGGCCAAAAAGGGATTGGCCACCGAAGAGAAGATAATGGGAATAGTCCGTGTCGCATGGAGAACAGCTTGAAGACAGGGAGTGGAGAAAACCACGAGCATGTCGACTCCGTCATCCACGAGTTCCCTGGCTATCTTTTGAGCTTCGGGCATGCTCCCTTCGGCATTCCTGAAAACGAGGCGGATATTCGCCATGTCAAAAAGACCGTTGTCCTCCAGGGCGCTGATGAAGCCCCTTCTGACATCATTCAACGTCGGAGCATCCGTAAACCAGAAAATTCCAAGAGTATAGAGGTCTTCATTTTCCTTCGAACAACCCCAGAAAAACAATAAAACGAGGAGAAACAAAGAAGCGATTTTTCTCATTTCAAAAATGCAAGTCAATTTTCACTCATCATATAGAAAAAGGGGGATGCGGGCAACATCTTTTTTATCAATAATCCAGGCTTATTATCCTCTCCCTATATTTGCTGGACATTTCCTATCATTCACATACAATAAAACTCGATGAAGCGCTACTATATAGGCACTGCAGGCTGGAGCTATAAGGACTGGGAGGGAAGAGTCTATCCAGAAAAAAAGGAGGCTCATTTCCACGCCTTGACCTACCTTTCACGGCATATCGACATCGTCGAGATCAACAGCACCTTCTATAGGCCTCCGGCCATGCACGTGGCCCTTTCCTGGACCAAAAGAGTGGCGCACCGACCTGAGTTCCAGTTCACGGTAAAACTCCATCAGGTTTTCACGCATCAGCGAAAAGACTTCACTCAAAAAGATGTGGATGAATTCAAATTCGGAGTAGAGCCGCTCCATATCAAGAACAGGCTCGCATCACTTCTTTTTCAATTCCCTTGGTCTTTTTCCAACACCTCAGCGAACAACGACTACCTGGTCAAGCTTTTTCGGCTTTTTTCAGGATATCCTCTAGCCGTTGAAGTCCGGCACGGAACTTGGAATAACGAACATTTTTTTAAACTTTTAGCCGATCAGCGCGTCTGTTTTTGCAACATCGATCAACCTGTCATAGGCAATTCCATCCCACCCACAGCCATCTCCACCCTTCCGGACTTCAGTTATGTCAGGTTGCACGGCCGCAACTATAAAAATTGGTTCAAAAAAGATGCCGGGAGGGACGACCGTTACGATTACATGTACGGCTTGGATGAGCTGTCCGATTGGGTCAGCAAAATCAAGGAATTGGGGAACAAGAGCGAGAAGGTTTTTGTCATCACCAACAACCACTACCAAGGGCAGGCTCTGGCCAACGCCCTGCAGATCAAGAATAAAATCACCGGCGAGAAGCTGGATGTTCCCCTCCCTCTACTGAAAAGTTATCCTCTCCTCAACGATATTGTCGAAAAAATAAAAAGCGGACAGTTCGACTTGTTTTCAGAGGAGTAATGCAAAGAAAAACCATGAACTGGTGGGAAAACAGACTTCTCAAAGTTGAAAAGGGGAAACTCTTTCTAGAAAACCGCACAGCCGGCGCCTACTGCCGGAGTATGGCTTCGAACTTCAACCTCAGAGAGATTCCCAAAGAAATTCTCATTTAGTCGATTTAGCGAACCTCTCAACACAAGATGATGTCGATCTCTGCTCAAAAAAAGACACTAAGAATCGTCATGGAGTCCACTATCTTTATCCGCCACGGCAATGAGGTTCCCCGTCATCCCTAAAAACCTCTGTTTATAAAACCGGACTGGGGCGTCTTTGGGGAAAAGGCTTCTGAATCTTTTGATGGACAGCAGGTTCAGCATCCGGGGATCAGACCACACATCTATTTTGAGCAATTTATAGATGACGTTCTTCATCCCATCCGGAAACCAGTGGACAAAAGGAAGAAGTGTATGAGAATCG
>CBFDBS010000030.1:0-13067 GCA_965603105.1 uncultured bacterium | reverse complement strand
ATGACGATCTCCAAGAAGGGCTGCAGAAGAGAAGGATAGCGAGGGGAAGAAGGATTTGAAATGGACAGGCTTTCACTATGCTTCTGGCGTTTCAGTCAATTTGCGGGCTTCCATGTAGAATCGTTTTTCCCAGGCCTCTCCCATGGAGAATGTCTTTCGAGGGGTGGCTCCGTCGAGGATGACGGTCTTGAACAGGTCGAATTTATTCATAGCTGGAAGATAGAACCCGATGCTTCCTCCCTTCTTTCCCAGCTGCATGACTGTATCGGTGCCGTGAATATAATCGATTTCTTTGGCGCCGCCTTTTTCCATGAAAAAATTTAGGAAATTCTGGAGGGTTGCAGCCGGAAGGTTGCTCTCCGGATCGGATACTTCGACAATGCCATATTTGGAGGGAGAAATGATTCCAATTTTGTGGGTGCTGCCTTTCTGTCTATCCACAGCCGTCAGCATCTCCTCCGCAGAGGAGACTTCGATAATTCGGCAGTGGTCGGGATAATAAGCCATCATATCATCCAGGACGTTGTGCTCGGGCTCCAGCTCGAATAGGACTCTGTGGATGGGCTCGAAGACAAGCGCTTCGTCGTGGAGATTAACCAGCTCGACGAGGCCATAGCGGAGAGGGGAATCGATGATGGCCTCTTTGTCCTCTGCCTCTTCCTTTGTCTTTTCCCAAATGGTTTTGGCTGTGGCGAAGGAATGGTTCCCGTCGCCCATGGCATAGAGAATGACCGGCGTGTCCGGAAGTAAGACATATTTTTCCGTAAAGGCCTCGGGTTCAGCCATGGCCATAAGAGCATTGATTATACCTTCCTCAAGACCTGGATCGCTCACTTTGAAACCGCTGAGACGGCCCGAGCCCAACATCAGTTCGAAATCATACAGTTTTTCCAGTTTGCCTTTATTCTCGGTCAAAGGTGTAAAAATAGTGTTATCAGGATCGTCGATAAGGACCATGATGTGGGGAATCTCCAGGGGAGCACCCTCTCTGATCTTGACACGGGGAGGAATTCTGGACAGGATGGTGCCTTCTGTCGCCCGGATAAGGCTTGTGGCTCCCTTGTGAAAATCGTATTGATCCAGATCCAGACAGACGACGAGCCCTTTCCGTGTCTGCTGTCCGGTCTGTCTTTCGACATAGACAAATCCTTCACTTTCCTGAAACAGTCCTTCTTCCAAGTATTTTTGCATGTGCTCTTTGATCCCTGCGATGCGGGCATCAGGATCCTTTTCTCCCAGGAAAACTTCGGGATAGATCAGATTCAGAGCGGAGGGATTGTCCCCGACGGTCTCTTTGACTTTCTGCCAGTACTCAGGATCTGATGTGAACTGGTCACAAGCGATAACCGCCCACTTAGAGAGGTCTGTCCCGGTTTTGGGCAGAAGCAGGGTTGGAATGCCGAGCGCTATGGATTCATGTGTTTTCATTTTTTACCTCGCAGGTTGGAATTGTCTGTCTGGCGAATTCGGATGACGTATCCATGGGGGTTGATGAGCAGTCTTCAGTATGAATTGGATCTCTTCTTCCGGTCATTTTAGCCAGATGAGTTTTATATCTTATGGGAAAAAGACATGTCAAGTGGATTTGGAAAAGTTTGGAGATTGAAGTTCTTTACAGAAGAGAGGCTCTGTGGTAATGTTTGTGGCTGCTCCGAGTCCGAAGGGCTAAAGCACGCCGCTGCTATGCCCCTCCGACCGATAGGGAAAGGCGGGAAACGGCTTTTCCTCCCGTGTTAGAAAAGGAGTTCAGCATGATCGGCCAAAATTTCATCTCCAAGAAAATACCTGCTTTTGCTTTGTTTGCCTTTTTGATGGCTCTTGTCTGCATCTCCAGTCCGGCCAGCGTCCAGGATGTCAAGCAAAAGAAAAAAGAGGAGAAAAAAGAGAAGCCTGTTCAAATCACCGAAGAAATTCTAGTTGTCGGAAAAAAACCCAAAGAAATCCCATTAGCCACCGTGTCTATCCTTGAATCGACTCAAATCGAGGGGATAAAACCCAGAGACCTTTCCGATGTCATCAAACATGTTCCCGGTTCGATGGTCACCTTTGGCGATAAGGACACCTACACTCTTAAACTCAGAGGGATGGATGCCAGGCGTATCGTGCTTCTCGTCGATGGCATTCCCGTCTATGAGCCTTATTTCAGCACCTTCGACCTCAAGACCATATCGGCCGGAGGCATCGACACCCTTCAGGTGACTAAAGGCCCGTCCTCTGTATTGTACGGGCCCAATACTCTGGGTGGACTCGTCAATGTCATCACCCGGCGGCCGGGCCAGGATCCTTTCCTTTCTCTCTCCGGGAGCTATGGGAATAAAAACACCAGATCCGTCGGCCTGGACACCTCTTTCAGCTGGAAACGGCATGCATTTGCGGCCAGCGCTCTCTACCAGGATTCCGAAGGATACTTGTACAAAGATGACACCGGCGGCCGGACCGAACGCTACAACAGCGACTACGAACGTCTCAATCTCAATGCCAAACTGTACTTCACTCCCAATGATTCGACGGAAATTATGATCAACGGAGGGATTTATCAATCGGCCTACGGCATGCCGGCGGCACTCTCCGTTCAGCGCGCCAGATATTGGCGATTCCCCAAATGGGACCGGTCGACTCTCAACATCGGTGGATTCACCTCTTTGGGAGGAACTTCCGTCCTCCGTTTCCGCGCTTTTTCCGTCAATTATAAAAACACTCTGGACTGGTTCGAAAACACGGAAATGACAGAGCTGCGCTCCCAGAGCACGTACGACAATTCCGTGTACGGCTTCTTCGCCATGGCCGATGTGCCCGTTGTACCGTCCAATACACTCAAGGCGAGTTTTCTGTTCCAAAAGGATGTGGCCAGAATTCAGGATGATCCCGGCCTTCCTTGGGAGACATACGACCAGGGGACTGTGTCGGTCGGCATCGAAGACCACCTCTCCATCGCCGACAAGTGGAAATTGATCGGTGGGATCAGCCTCGATTCGATCGACAAGTTTACGGCCGGCAAAAACAACACATCCCTCAATCCCCTGGTGGGCCTCAAGTTTACGCCGCGGGAGGAACTGGATTTCCATCTCTCCTTGGCCCGAAAATCCAGGTTCCCCTCGATGCGCTCTCTTTATTCCCCTTCTTCCGGAAATCCCGACCTCCTCAGTGAGTCAGGCAGGAGCGTTGAGTTGAGTGCAGCTTACAAAAGTGCAATCTTTCTGACTGGAACGATCTTTTTCAACAGCTTCAAAGATTTTATCGACAGCGTCAGGTTGCCCGACGGAACCCGGCTGTATGTGAATGTCGGCAGAGCGCGCATTAACGGCTTCGAGGTTCAGGCTCAAAAAACCGCGGCTTGGGGTTCGGTGAGTATCGGCTACACGTATCTCGACCAACGAAACGTTTCCGAAAACCGTCCGCTCGATGCCCAACCCAGCCACAATCTCAATTTTGACGCCTCATTATTTCCGCTCCAGGGATTCCGGATCGGATTCTACGGTCTCTATGGATCGAGGTCCTGGTGGTATGATTTCTCCGCAGATACGGTCCTGACAATTCCATCCTATTTTAACATGGATGCCGTCGCCTCCTATTCCCTGAGGGACGGCTACGAGATCTTTATCAAGCTCTCCAATGTCTTCAATTCCTATTTCTATACGGAGCCTGGTTTTCCCTGGCGCGGAAGGTATTTTGAAGTGGGATTCAGGGCCGACTTTCTCAGGTAGTAGACATCTTCGCTCGGCGAATCATGTGAGTCAAGTTTCCTACCAGAACGACTATCAGAGCTCCGGTGACTGTATAGAGAGGCCAGGCCATGTTCAATCCCTGCCCGGGCAAAAGATTCTGGATCGGGCCTTTGACCAGGAAGAGGAGCGCAATCAGTCCGGAAAAGAAGCCGACAAGAGTGTCGATGCGGTCGATCTTGCGGAAGAGCATTCCCAGGACAAAGGCTCCCAAAAGTCCACCGTAGGTGTAGGAGGCAATCCCTAAACCGAGCTCCACAACGGCTGGCCGTTCTCCTGCAGATTGGAGCTGGAGAGCAGCAAAGAGAAAAGCCGAGCCGGTGAGAACAACTCCCCAGATTATGGTGATAATGCGGGAGACTTTCAAATCCTTGGCCGGTGTGTTCGCTTTTCCCCAATAGGGCTTGTAAAGGTCCAGCGTTGTCGAAGATGCCAGAGAATTGATGGAAGAGGACAGTGTGCTCATGGCGGCGGCCAGGATGGCGGCGATGATGAGGCCGGAAAGTCCGGAGGGAATTTCTTCGACGATGAACTTGGCGAAAATTTCATCGGCTGTGGCCAGGCCGAGCTGGGAGGGGGACAAGCCGTTATAGAATCCAAAAAGCAGAAGTCCGATAAATAAAAAAAGGGCAAATTGGACAAATACCACCAATCCGCTGCCGATCAATGCCTTTTGGCTGGAACGCAGATCCCTGGTGGACAGAAGCCGCTGCACGATGAGCTGGTCGGTGCCGTGTGAGGCTACGGAAAAAACTCCGCCGCCCACAAGCGCCGTCAAGAATGTGTAAGGCTGGGCGATGAAATCCTTGAAATGCAAGCCCAATCCCATATCAAAGAATTTGAGCTTTCCGGCTTCCTGGAGCAGGCGGAATGTTCCTGTCAAGTCAGGCGATAGACGGGGCAGAACGATGGCTACAGCCAGGAGCGCGCCTCCTATATAAACTCCCATCTGGAAAACATCCATCCAGACGACAGCCCTGATTCCTCCGAGGAAGGTGTAAATAACGGTCACTGTCGATATCAGCAAGATGGAAATTAGATAAATATTCAGATCAGAAATATTGACGCCTGCCAACCTGAGGATGATGGCGATGGGGATGGCTGAAGCGAAGAGTCGCACGCCGTCGGCCAGAAGCCGCGTAATCATAAACGTCGTGCTGGTGATATTGCGCATGCCGTTCCCGAAACGGGCTCCGAGGAACTGGTAAGCCGTCGATAGACGGCCCTGATGGTACTTGGGCAAAAAGACAAAGCTGACGATGGTCCGGCCTGCGATGTAGCCGAGAGTGATCTGGAGGAAAGTTAAATTCCCTCCGTAGGCGACGGCGGGGATGCTGATGAAAGTCAAGGTGCTTGTCTCTGTAGCGACGACCGAAAAAAGGACGGCCCACCAGGGAATCCGGTGCCCCCCCAGAAAATAGTCGGAAGTGGACCGTTGGCGTCCCGATAGAAGAATGCCGGCGACAGTTACGCCTGTAAAATAGAGGAGGAGAACTGCGTAGTCGATGAAAGTGAAACCCAATGATCTGCCTCAGTCAGGAAAAGTATACAGATTTGACGTGCCTTTCACAAATCAAGATTCTACGAGGCTGGATTGAGTTTTGTCAGGTGGTTTTCGAGTCCCTCCTTTTGGAGGATGGACAATGCCTCATCCCAGGAAATTCGGGAGTGTCTTTTTAGCGCTTCCAGAGTACGGATAATCGACAGTTCGACTTCACTCGCAAGACCGCCCTTCCTGGAGAGGAAATCCATGGCCTCGAAGAGGACGGCGTTGGCCTGAGCGTAGCTGATGGGTTCTGTTTGACCGACGGTGTTTGACCATTTCTTCTGGGAGATCGTGTCGTTGACATGGCTGACAATCAGAGCGGTCGCCCTGCCGATCAGCTTCAGGTTGCTGGGCTTGACGCTGGTCATGGTGTTGCCGACTACCCGTCCCAGCCGGGCCATCACTCCTGTTGAATGCCCGTTGAACAGGATTTTAAGAAGGATCTGCCTGTTGAGTTGGAGAGGGTCGTTGTCTCCGGCCAAGGGGAAATGGAGAAAAGTGTCTCTGTTCTTCTCCAGCGACAGATGTTCGAAGATGCTTTCGGCATCATGAGAAGCTTTCTTTCCAACCAAAACAACGGCCACCCGGGCGTTCACCCTTTTGAACAGACGGATGAATCGGGCCGCAGGTGAATTCGGGCGGGCGAGCTCTTCGATTTCTTCATCGATACAGGTTAAAACTCCCAAGTCTCCACACTCCGGACCCTTTTCTTTCATGTTTCTGCCTGAGAATGAAAAGTCGTAGAGCTTTTCCTGATCACTGCCTGCCTGAGCCAGGCTGTTCAGTGCGGCCATTTTGAGATAGGGATCTTTTATTTCTGCTTCGAAACGTGGTCTATAAAATCTCTCTTCCAATCCACGAAAATTGCGTCTTAAAAAAAGCTGCCAGGCCTTTTTTGAGGTTTCGGCTCCTGTCCACACCTGAAGCCAACATTTATTTTCCGTTTCCAAAATCGTATCGAGGGGATCGAGATGAAACGTCGGACTCCTCTCTGCACAATCGATAAAAACGGGAAGAAGCGCCTGCCCGGCAAAGTAGGTGGCCCGCCGCCCATCTCTGTATGTCTTGGACTCGAGTCTTGTCAAATGGGATATAGGTTCGATGGATTCCATGATGAGCGTAGGAAGGGACCTGAAAGTCAAGATTCTGTCTTTGATGCTGAATTTTTGTCCAAAACCCAGCTGAGAAAGTTCCTTAGCGGTGAGGAACTCCTGTAGAAGTCCGTGAATGGCTGCTTCGAGTATCACTCCCATGATGAACGTCTCCGCTGTCGTTGCCTGCATCCGGGTCGAGCCGGCAATCGCCTGGGGGCCTGTGGTCAAGTTGAGCTTGCTGATGGCCGGATTTTCGATTACGGAGCGGCTTCTGTCCAATGGTTGGAGAAGATCATCGGGATTGTTGTAGATGAAAAAAAGATACTTTTTAGCTTCCTCGGTGTTCTCTTGATTGAGGGATTGATAGAGCTGGAGTGCAGCCTTTATTGTTCCTAAAACCGAGGACGTTTCGCCTCCTTCGGAGAAGCAAAACACGGCATCGCCCTTTTCAATCCCTCTCTCTTCGAGCTGGAGCTCGCCGACCAGTTCCAGATCCTCGAATCCTTCCAGGGCGCTGATAAGAGCGCGGTCGCCGCCGGTCATCTCTCCGATAAGCCGGTCCTCGATGTCTCCCGGCAGGTGACTCTTCAAGTTGTCCCAGAGGCCGCTCTGTCTGACTTTTCTCCAGAAGGGGCGCCAGACAGCACTTTCCAACTGTTTGGCCAGCCTTCCGGTCGCTCCACACCCATAGATGTATATTTTTTTATTCTTTTGTATCGCCTGTTTGACAGCCTGTGCTGCCCGTTCGAGAAGGGATGTATCCTGTGCCATCTCGTTGAATTTCTGAATGATGTCTTCATCCACGGAGAAAATCTGTATCAAACCTTCGGTGATATCCTCTTGTATTGTCGAGCTCAGATTCCAGGTTTTTGGATGCCTCTGTTCGGTGATGAGTGTGTGCAGTTGAAACTGTTTTTTGTCGGTCACATAGTCGATGGACCTGGCTGAAGGCTCTATCTCCAGCCGAATCAGAATGTCTTCATTTTCCTGATGCATAGCCTTGTATCTTTTTAGTTGAATGACCTATTGGACGGACTCTTGTCATTTGACCTCCGGAAACATTTATGATGCAAATAAGCATACACCACTGAAATGAAGAGCGTCAAATAGCCTGAATGATGAATAAAATCTGTCAACACCGTTATATAAGATGGAAAAGAACTCATGAAATTATTGATTTAAGCTTTTTATGCTTGATTTTGTCAAAACCCAGGACAGTTGTGGTATTATAAGTATCTCTAGGGAGAGGGAACTTTATCGGACAGGATAACGTATCCAATAATGAAGCTTAGAAAGCCAATGCCGAGGTGTATGATGAGAGTAAAAATCAGCGGTCTGTTCTTGATTTTAATCTTTTTGGGTTTTGGATTTCCTGTATCGGCCCAGGAGGGTGAGGATTCTGATCCTGGCAAACACTATGTCGTCAATTTTTCCCTCTATTATCCTGTCAGCTTGAACAAGACAGAGTTTGATAGGGTGAACCTTAACCTGTCGCTGGCATATGGGAAAGTCGGGAGTGTGCAGGGTTTAGATTTGAGCTGTGGAGTATCGGCTGTTCACGGCAGTCTCCAAGGGCTTCAAGTCTGCGGTTTACTCGGAGTGGTTGGGGAGAGCGGCCTGGGGATTCAGATATCAGGTTTGCTGAGTATCGCCGGAGAAAATTTCTTGGGCTGGCAAGCATCCAGCCTGATCAATATTGCCGGAGAAGATTTCAAAGGCATTCAGACGACTGGGCTGATGAATATTATCGGGCAAGAGGGGATGGCTTTTCAGGCGTCCGGACTTGGAAATGTCGCCGGAGAAAGATTGAATGGCATCCAGGCCAGCGGCCTTTTCAATGTCGTCGGAGAGGATTTTAAGGGCGTCCAAGCTTCGGGGCTTTTTAATGTTGTCGGAGAGGGTTGTTTTGGGATTCAAGCCGCCGGATTGTTCAGCGTTACAGGGGATGTTCCCAGAGGGCTCCAGGCGGGTCCCTTCAACATCGCCAGCCGTTCCGAGGGCCTTCAAATCGGTGTCTGCAACGTCGCAGGATCGAGCCGCGGAGTCCAGATCGGAGTCGTGAATTATACCCATGAGGAAAACACGGGACTTCCTTTGGGATTGGTCAATATCGCCGAGAACGGCAACATCAGGGGAGTCCTTTGGGGGAGCAATCTGGTGGGGGGCACGACAGGGATCAAATTTTCGGTGGGTCATGTCTATTCCATTTTGTCCTTAGGGGCATTTAACCTCAATGATAACATCGCCAGATCTCTCAGTTACGGTTTCCACTACGGAGGCTCGGTTCCACTCAGTCATTTTTTCCTCAGAGCGGACGTCGGCTACCGGTTCAGAGACAACAGAAAGCTATTCAGATCCGATTCTAGGGATCCGGACCAGTTCATCTTCGAAGGGCGTGTACTGCTGGAAATACCGCTTTTGCCTCATCTTTCAGCCGTGATCGGTGGGGGAGCCGCCTACTTTTTTGATACCGATAGAAACATCGGTTCGGGACAGTGGAAACCTCTCGTGGTCGGAGGTGTCGAGTTTTTCTAGCCCCTTTCCCTTCAATTCAATCCATAATTCATCGTTAACCGGGCTCGAATTTCTTTTCTTTATGTATTTTGGCTTGATTTTTTTTCGGGATTGGATTAAATCTAACGTCTGGTTCAATTTGATTGTTGAGGAGGCATTTGATGAGAAGAACCGTTGTCGTCTTTATCTTTATTCTCCTTTTTTCCTGTGTGCTCGATGCGGGAGAACAGGCAATGACCTTAAGAGTCATCGTCCAAAAGGCCAATATCCGGGAAGAGCCCGACACTTCAGCCCAAATTATCGCCCAAGTCACCATAGGCAGCCTGTTGGAGGCCCAGACAAAGGCGGGCGAGTGGTACGAAATCACTCTTACGAGCAGCAGCGGAGAAAAAATCATTGGCTACATCCACGGCAATTTGGTTGAAAGTTTCTCGCCGGAGACGCCGCAGCCTGAAAAACCCCGGGTCCAGGAAAGGGACGTTTATGTCGAGCAGCCGCGGGTGGAATCCCAGCCTGCTCCGCAATATTACAGGGAGAGGCGGCCGGTGCGCAGGGCCACTGGATTCAAACTTATGGGGACTATGGGCTTCTCCAAGATGAATATATCGGATGAGGAAGATTTGCCTGAGGAATTCCAACTCAAGAGTCTCACTGGTTTTGGAGGCGGATTGGGTTTTGAAATCGGTTTTTCCCCCAATATTATTTTTGAGGTCGACTTCACCTATGCGCCCGGAGGCACACTATTGGAAGCTGACTTATCGGATATTTCGCCCGGATTATCAATCGAAGCGAAGATTACCGGCGCGGCCATTACGGCCCCCGTTTTGCTGAAGATCAAATTTTTGCGCGGAACGTCCCCTTATATCATCGGAGGCGGGGAGGTCGGTTATGTCATCTCCCAGAAAGCTGTCGTGACAATACCGGGAGTTGGTGAAGAAGAACAGGATATTACTGAAGATATCGAACGGCTCTATTACGGAGCACTGTTCGGCGGAGGCCTTGAAGTGGACTTGGACTACCTTTCATTTTTATTGGAATTCCGCTACCATTTGGGGCTGTCCAATATGGTCAAGGATCCTCCTCCCGATTCTTACGCCAGATCGAATGCCATGTCTTTGGTCTTGGGAATCAAACTGTAAACCACAGAGGCTGTCCCCTGGGATCTTTTCCGGATTGACTCGGAAAAAACTTTTCATTTTTAAATATGGATTTGAAACGAGCTTCAAACCGCATGGTATTTTGCGAATCGTCATAAGGGGTGGGAAGATGTCCCGATTTCTGAAAAGGAAGGAACTGTCCGACAATCTGATATGAGGATACCGTGCGACTGATCTATAGTTTTTCCAACATCGAGCAGTACAAAAAGCTGAAAGTTGCCGTTGAGAACATAGACAACAGGTTGAAGATTCGGGTTTCAGGGCCGAAAGCATTTTTTCTCCAACACTTCTTCAAGTACTATTTTAAAGTCTATAACTCGATGGAGCCCGTCGCCGTGCACGACGGCTCTTACATTTATACACTCTATGTGCCTCCCATTCCCAGTGAGGCTCATGCCCGCCATTTTGAGGATTTTATCCGGCGCTGGCTGTTCGGAACGAGAATCCCCCTGGCTGTGACCATTTCCGTCACCAACCGCTGCCAGCTCAGCTGTCAACACTGCAGTGTTCCGGCGGGAGAATCCTCTGAGCCCGAGCTTTCCACAGAGGAATTCAAGCGGGTTATTGCCCAATGCCTGGATCTCGGCACGACAAATATCACCTTTACCGGTGGAGAGCCCCTTCTCTTTGCCGGTCTGGAGGAACTCCTGAGTTCCATTCCTCGAGAAAAAGCCGTCGCCCTCGTGTTTACCAATGCTCAAGCCCTAAGTGAGCAAAGAGCAAGGTCGCTGAAAGAGGCTGGAGCCTGGGGAATCCAGATCAGCTTGGATTCTCCTGATCCCGAAGAGCATGACAGATTCCGGGCAGCCGGATCTTTTGAGGCCGTCGAAAAAGGGGTGAAAGCCGCCCGGAAGGCTGGGCTTCTGGTCGGGCTGTCCACTTACGCAACGAATGAATCCGTCCAAGAAAAACGGCTGAGCGGGATTGCCGAGTGGGGCGCCGCCTGGGGAGTGCAGGAGATCAGCGTTTTTGACGTTATCCCCACAGGCCGGCTTCTTCATCATGAAGAAGTCATGCTCAGCCCTCAGAACCGGAAGAGTCTGATTGAAGAGTCCCAACAGCTGAGGAAAAAATACAGTGGGCAAATGCACGTCATCACTCAATCCTGGACGAACAGCAGAAAAGGATTCGCCCGTTTCATCGGCTGTCTGGCCGGGAATTATCAGTTCCACATCTCCTCCAGCGGAGATTTCCGGCCCTGCGATTTTACGCCCTTTTCTATGGGAAATGTCCGCACGGAGTCCGTCCAGGACCTGTGGGAAAAACTCACCACTCACACTTCCTACCGCAAGCACCGCCACGACTGCCGGATGCAGTGTCCAACGTTCAGAAAAGTACACCTCGGTTCTCCGGCCGGCCGGTCGGAATCAAAGGCTCCGGCTGATTAGAGGGAGACGGGTATTTCCCTGGAAATCGCCGTGCTTTGGATTCAATTTCCTCCTTTTGAGCTTGGTGGCAACGTTTTTCTCAGGAGGTCGTTGCGAAAAAAAAAGACCCATCCGGAAGATGGGTCTTTTTTTTATCTTACAGGTGACTTCTATCTCTTCTCAGCCAGCTCCTCTTCCAGTTTTTGCAGCGCCTCTTCGTAGGGTTTGCGGGTCGGGTATCTTTCGACGACTTTTTTTATGGCTTCGATGGCTTTTTCAAGTTGGCCGGTTTTGTGGTAGAGATTGCTGAGCGGGTAATTATAAGAGATGGAATCCGGATTGGCTTCGATGAGTTTTTCCATCATATCTATGCCGTAGTCGTACTTGCTTTCGATCTCCAAGCTGTTGATGGCCGAAGCGTATGCACTTTTGAAGCCGTTGTTATCGGGCCATTTCTGGATCGCCCCTTCATAGGTTTCAACGACCATGTCTGTGTTGTCGGTATAGGTGTAATAACGGATCATGTTGCGGACGGTAGAAGTTTCCAGGTCAGGATCCAGCATTTTGGCCTTTTCGTTCCGTTCCAAGGCTTTGTCATACAGGTCCACCATTTGAGAGTTGAAAACAGCGCTGGCATAGGAATAATTCAGCCGGGCATTATCGGGCAGCTTCACTAGAGCTTCTTCGTAGACTTCGACGGCTTTATCGCTTTCACGCTTTCTCAGGAAGTTGCTTGCAAGATTGCTGTAGGCCCTGATCAGATAGTCTTCACTCGGCTCTGAGGCGATAAACGCCTTCAAGGGCTCGATGTTTTGATTGGTGCCGGCTTCAAAAACGGCGACTTCATAAGTCGCTTCGGTTTTATATCCCTTACTATCTTCAGGATCCAGTTCTAAAACCTTGTTGAAATAGGGTGGGGTCTTATCCGGCTCGTATCTGGCCTGGAATTTCTTGGCCATTTTGTAGTTGAGTTCGACGTCATCAGGATTGGCATCCAGTTCGTTTTGAAGGACAGGAAGGGTGTTGACTCCTGCGGCGAAATCTTTGATCGTCTGGAAGGTTTCATCCACATCGTCCTCTCCGCCGAAACCGACAAAACGGTCGATTTCTTTCCCTGTGGAATCGATAAAAAGAACGGTTGGAGTCGCACGAACGCCGAAATCTTCCCTGTACTGGGCAAAGTCGCTTTCGGGGTCCTGGGTTAAGACTCTGAGGGGGATAAATTGTTTACTAACGTATTCTCCAACTTCTTCGTTTTGCCAGACAAACTTGTCCAGCGCGACACAGCCCCCTCACGTGGGTGAGAAAAAGTCGATCATAATGAGCTTGTTCTGGGCTTCCGCCTTGACGACCGCATCCTGGAGACTCATGGTTTCCCAGGAGACTCCGGCAGGGCCGGTCTCGACGCTCTTGTCGCCTGTCGAACAGGCAAAGATGCAGAGGCTCATTATGACGACAGAAACACTTATATATTTTTTCATGTCGCCTCCTCTGGGGATATCATACTTATTTATCCGAATATCTCAAGTCCTTTTTAAATAAATCGGGGCCTGTCCCCAATTTATCAATTTTAAAGAAGGAAGCGGCCTTCCTGAATGATGGTCACGCCTTGGGCTTTGATCGTGACTTTATTCACCAGTGCATCGTAGTGATGAGCGCTGGAATTT
>CBFDBS010000029.1:0-13571 GCA_965603105.1 uncultured bacterium | reverse complement strand
TCCCCCTTCCCGATCTCCCCCAGCCCTTCGTTGGTTCTTGGTTTTATGCTCAATACTTCGCTGCGGATTTCAAGGATTGAACTGAGCGTTTCTTTCATCCGCGGCAGATGCTCAGCTAAACGCGGCTCTTGAGCAATGAGGAGGGAATCCACATTCAGAATTTCATAATTCCTCTCTTTGAGTTCGAGGGCGACGGTTTCCAAAAGCAGTGTACTGCGGATATCCTTGTATTTGGAATCTGTGTCGGGAAAGAGACGGCCAATATCCTTCCCTCCCATGGCCCCGAGGAGAGCATCCATCAGGGCATGAATGAGACAGTCTCCGTCGGAATGACCGAGGAGGCCTTTTGGATAAGGAATCTCGATCCCGCCCAGATAAAGCGGCCGCCCCTTGACCAGTCTGTGAATATCATATCCAAGCCCCACTTTAATCATCAACGAACGCCTCCGCTATTTTCAGGTCGGAAGGGACCGTGATTTTAATGTTTTTGGGATCGCCGACGACAGTGAAGACGGGGTGTCCCATTTTTTCCACAAATACGGCCTCATCCGTTGCATCTTCATTTTTAGCCAGGGCCAGGGCGCGTTTGAGAATTTCGTATGAAAAGCCCTGAGGAGTCTGGGACTGGAACAGCCCCTGGCGTTTGAGGGTGAGGCGGACCATGTCATTTTCCACCTTTTTGATGGTATCGGAAACAGGGATGACGGGAACGGCAGCCCCACTCCTGTCCGCAGCTTCGATCACTCTGTCGATCAAGTCCCGAGGCACCAGCGGTCTTGCCGCATCATGAACGAGAACGATGGAGGCCCTAGAGGGTTCTATCACTTGGAATCCGGATAAAACAGAATCCTGGCGCCTTTTTCCTCCCTTTGTTATCCTGGAGACTTTGGAAAACGGGCCAAATTTTTCCTTCTGCTCCTCGGGATCTTTCAAAACAAGAATGATTTCTGCCACCCCAGGATGGCCCTCGAAAGCCTCCAAACAGCGATCCAAAACCGTTTTCCCTTTGATGAGGGCAAACACCTTTGAAGACCCAAACCTCTTTCCCTCCCCGCCAGCCACGACAATCACGATGGACTTCCTGTTGCTCTTGTCAGCCATAGTCTTGTCTTTACCCTTACTGTATTTCAATTCTATCGAAAAGCGCCGCCGTTTTCCACCGGACAGCAAAATCGAAAGGCATATGATACTTGAATTTCAGGGAGATAACACACGGATTGTCAAATTCTCGGCCGTCTTCAAGTTCGATTTCAATACAATTCTCCCCATCATTCAACTTTTTCTCGGCTAGTACGACTCCATCGATTTCGATGCGCACTTCCTGACTGTGATCTCCGTACCAAAAAAAATGATAAAACCGGAAGGGGGAATAAAGATAAAGTTTGAGTCGGGAGCCTTCTTCGAGTTTTCGGTTGACCTCCAGCCTCGCTTCCTTCTCACATAGAAACAGTTTTTTGCCCTCAAAACTCACGACAGGGCCGAATCCCAGCAAGCGGACAACCGCCTGGCCCGATCTCTTGTCGAACTCTCCCTCCTGCGGGGAGTAGGAAAACACTTTCTCCGAGGCAGGAAATCTCAATCCGTTGTAGTCAAAATAGACCCTGACCTGGAATGACTCTCTATCCGGGAAAGGGATGGCCAGCTCAAATTCTTCCCTCTCCCAGGAAACGGCTCTGGCCACTGCGCTGAAGGAAGGGATTTCCACATGGGTCCTCAGATGGAAGCCTTGAACGGGCTCTTTATTTTGAAAATCCAATCTAAGAAATCCTGAAGAGCTGTCCAAGCCCTTGAGCACATAACTTGGGAGGATAGGTGGAGGGGGAGACTTCAGGCCAGGAGGGAAAACCGTATCCTCCACGTCGAAGATGAGCCGGGAGTCTCCGATTTCAATTTTCCGGTAGCCCAGACCGACGGCATCCAGAACCTCCACCAGTCTCTGCGAAACATTCGCCTCGTAACCCTCCCCTCTAAGAAAGACAAAATTATTGTTTTCGCCTTGATTGAAATAATCCAGACGGTAGGGAAAATATCTGTTCTGTGTGGAGGAATCGACTACGATCCTTTCAGCGGACAGAGCAGACAAAAGATAGGCACTCCAATACTCTCCTCTCCAGTACTTCTTTCCTGTCTCCTCCATTTTATCCACAACCCGCCTGAGATATTGATCCGTTCCCTTGACCAGGCGGTATTCCTCCCTCTGCTCCTTGAAATTATTAAAAAAGAAAATGAAGGCGATAAGCCCAAAAACAAATACAAATTTAATTTTTGCTTTTATAAAAAGAGAGAAGGAGAGCAGGAGAACCGGCAAGCAGAAATAGAGAGGATAGAGGTAGCGGATGACCTTTATGTCGCTGAAATCGGAGAAGACATAGATGAACAAAAAGATGACGAAAAAGAACGAAAAAATGCCTTGTGGCGGAATTTTTTTCGTCTTGAAAGCGAAATAAAATGGCACCCCCAATCCCAGAGCCAAAAGTATCAGGAAGAAAAAGTTTAGAGGAGTTTCTTTTAGGGACAGGAGAGAAACGATGAATCCGGCGGCTCTCTCCATCCTTTCTGCCAGAAATATTTTAGATCCCTGCGGAGAGAGAAACCGTAAAAGGGGGAATCCCTCGAGTATCTCAAGGACCACAACCGGCAAACAGCCGATTGTTGCATAGACGGCAAGGGCGGCGTATTTCTTAATCCTCAGCCTGAATTTAACGGCCAGGACAGCAAAAGACGTCACAATGAAAACTATAGAAATTTGATGTGTCCAGAAAGAAAGGCCCATCAAAAAGCCCACGATAGAAATGAGCGAATCCTTGTCTTTGTAAGTCACTCGGTATGACAAATAGAGGAGGAGAGAGCCAAGAAATAGGACCAAAGAATAGGCGCTGGTGTTATCAAAACTGACAGTTATAAGATGCCCGAGAGGAAGACAGTAAAACAGGCACACAAAGAAGGAAAAATCAAAGCCAAAGACCTCTTCCATAAAGACAAACTGAACCGCGATAAAAGCGAGGAAAAAAAGGAGCGTTGACAGCTTAAGAGCGAAAACGGAATATCCGAACAGAAGAAACACCAGGGCGAAGAAGTGCTCGGAGAGAGAGCCCATGTAAAACTGACCATAATAATAGACAGGTGGAAGATTCCCCTCCGAGATGTGTTTCCCCATCAGAGAGGGGATAGCGTGATCGCTTGTCATAAGCCCAAAGCCGTGGGAGAGAAACGGGATGCGCAGCACAACAGCCAGAAGAAGGAGAAGAATAACAGCGATGTGGCTTTTTTGGATTCGGATCCGGGATAGACCACTCCTTCTCTCTTTCCGGCGTGCCCGCCAGAATTTATAGAAAAGCCCGGCGCTTAAGAGGGACAAGGGAAGAAGAGGGGAGATGCGGAAACGATCCAAAAAAGGAAAATTGCCTTTGAACCAAAAAAAAACAACTCCCGCAAACAGAAACCAAAGGGCGGAGTCAAGAAGCTTGGACAGCCGCCCTTTCACACCACCCTCTCTCCCTTTCTACTCATGCGCATCTTCATTATAGCGGCCGAAGATCATCTTCCCGACCGTCGTTTGAAGGACAGAAGTGACCGTGACATCCACAGTCTGGCCGATGAGCTTGCGGGAATTGTCCACCACAACCATAGTCCCATCATCCAAGTAGGCTACGCCCTGGTCCTTTTCCTTTCCTTCTTTGAGGATAAAGACCCTGATGGATTCACCAGGCAGGACGACAGGTTTCAGAGCATTGGCTAATTCGTTGATGTTGAGAACGGCTATCCCCTGGAGCTGGGCCACTTTGTTCAAATTGAAATCGTTGGTGATGATTTTCGCATCCAGATGCTTGGCCAGCTCGATCAGTTTGGTATCGACTTCTTTTATCTCCGGGAAATCCGCCTCGGAGATAACAACAGAAACTTGAGAGGATTTTTGGAGCTGGCTCAACACATCCAGCCCTCTTCGCCCCCGCTGTCTTTTGATTCCGTCAGGAGAATCGGCCACGAGCTGCAACTCCTTGAGGATAAACTGGGGAACGATGAGCTGTCCCTCGAGAAAGGAAGTCGTGCTGAGGTCAGCGATCCGCCCGTCAATGATAACACTTGTGTCCAGGATCTTCTGGATCTGTCCCGTGGCCTTTTCTTTGAAGAAATCGAAAAGGTGCGAAGGATACAGCCATTCGAACTTTCGCGTCCCCACCAAAAAGCCGATGTAAGGCATGATGATGAGGAAGAAAATTCGGATGAAAGTCGAAGTGGCCTCATCTTGAGAAATGGTCTTGTAGATGGATCCCAAACCCCAGCCGAGAAGAACGCCAGCATACGTCCCTAAGGTGGAAGACCAGATGATTTTGAACTGGCTTTTACGAATCCTGGTTTCGAGGTAGATAATGACCGCGCCCAGCACAAAAGCGAGGGTGGCCCCGATGACGCTTGAAAGTTGAAACGGAGGAAAGAAGAATCCCGCCGCCGTAATGAGTGAGATAATTATGAATCGAAAAATAAAAATGCCCATTGTATTCCTTTTAAAATATGATATGAGAAGCCTCCCTGATATTTTTGACCTCCAACAGTTGAATATCAGGAACGTCTCCCCTGTCGGCCTGGCTGACGCTTCCCGTGGGAAGGATCGCCCTTTTGAAGCCCAGAGAATGAGCCTCTTTCAAACGAGCCAGCGGCTGGTTGACAGAACGGATTTCTCCGCTCAGGCCCACTTCGCCGAAAATGGTGACATCGGGAGGGATGGCCTTGTTTTTCACACAAGAAACAACCGCCAGGATAACGGCCAGGTCGGTGGCCGGTTCTTCGAGATTGAGCCCGCCGGGAACATTCAGGTAGACATCTTCTCCGGCAAAGCTATAGCCGAGCTTCCTTTCGACAAGAGCCAGCAGCATGGCTGTCCGGAAATGATCCAGCCCGACAGTCATCCGGCGCGGATTTCCTGCAAAAAGGGTGGAGGAGACCAACGCCTGTATCTCCGCCAGCAGCGGCCGCGATCCCTTGATAGTGCAGACAACGACACTCCCCGCTTCTTCCGTCGGCCGTTCTTTCAGGAAGAAAGCGGATGGATTGGGAATGGCCTGAAGCCCTTTTTCCGCCATCTCGAACACCGCCAGTTCACTGACCGGCCCGAATCTGTTCTTTAAAGCCCTCAGTACTCTGTAATTGTGGTCTCTTTCCCCCTCAAAATAGAGGACAACATCCACCATGTGCTCCAAAGACTTAGGCCCTGCCAGCGATCCCTCCTTGGTGATGTGGCCGATGAGGAAAGAAGAGATTTCGTTGCTTTTGGCGAACCGGAACACCTGATTAGTCACCTCCCTGACCTGGCTGATCGTTCCGGGACTGGAAGTCAACTTCGAGGAAAACGCCGTCTGGACCGAATCGAGGATGAAAATTTGGGGATGGAGCTTTTCAGCCTGAGCCATCATCCTTTCACAATTTGTTTCAGCCAGAAGATACAGCTCTCCATCTTCAACGCCAAGTCTCTGCCCCCTCAGTTTGATCTGTTCCAAGGATTCCTCTCCCGAAACATAGAGAACTTTTTCTCCCTGGGAAGCAAGATCTCGACTGATTTGGAGCATGAGGGTCGATTTCCCGATTCCGGGCTCTCCTCCCACCAGTACCAAGGACCCCAAGACAACTCCGCCTCCGATCACGCGGTTGAATTCCTCAATCCCCGTTAAAATCCGTTTCTTTTTTGCTTCTTTGATATCCTTGTAAAGGACGGGATCGGAGGCAGGAAATGTGTATTCGGCGCCGGATTTCGAATCGACTTCTTCGACAAGGGTTTCCCATTCCCCACACCCGGGACAGCGTCCCAGCCACTTGGGAGATTGAAATCCGCAGTTCTGGCAAGAAAAGCTTGTTTTCACCTTCATGATTTGACCACTTCTTGAAAAAACCAACCGTCCTCTTTCTCGATGATAACGAAAGGGCAGAGGCCCTTCCCGATGTACTGCATCCTAAGTTTCGTATGAATGGAACTCCATGTCGGCGAACCTGGCATACTCCCGGATAAAAGCAAGATTGATTTTCCCTGTGGGGCCGTTCCTCTGCTTGGCCACATTGACCTCTGCAATCCCACGAATGGCTTCGTCTTGGGGGCGGTAAAACTCCGGTCGATAGATGAAAATGACCACATCCGCATCTTGTTCGATGGCCCCCGACTCTCTCAGGTCCGACAGTTGAGGAATGGGTTCACGGCGCCCCTTTTCAGGTGCCCGGCTGAGCTGTGATATCCCCACAACGGGTATCTTGAGTTCCTTGGCCAGTTCCTTGAGTGAACGGGAAATAAAAGACATTTCCTGGTTTCTGTTCTCGAAACGCCCCCCCGTCCTCATGAGCTGGATGTAGTCGATGAAGACGATATCGAGCCCGTGCTCCATCTTCAGACGCCGGGCCTTGGCCTTCATCTCCATGACACTCAAGGCGGCAGTTTCATCCACGAAGATCTTGGCCTGAGAGATTGACTCGGCAGCCAGCTTGAGCCGTTCGAACTCCCTATCCCCCACAAACCCGGTTCTGACTTTTTTTAGATCCAGCTGAGATTCCGAACAGAGGAGGCGCAGGACGAGCTGCTCTTTGGCCATTTCCAATGAAAAAAATCCCACCGACCTTTCTGTTTTCATTCCCACATGTTGTGAGATGTTCAAGCACAAGGCTGTTTTCCCCATCGAGGGACGGGCAGCGACGACCACAAACTCCGATTGGTGAAAACCCGCAGTCAAGGCGTCTAGATCGCGAAATCCGGCCGGGACTCCAGTTACGGCCTCCTTCCGCTCCCTGAAATCCTGAATCATGTCTATGGCTGGGGAGGTCAAGCTGCCCAGCAAAATGAATCCCTGCTGTATACGCTGCTCGGCCACTTGGATAATTCCCGCCTGTGCTTCGTCGAGGATCTGATCCGCATCTTCTTTCTGATCATAGCTGCGTGAAATCGTCTTGGCGGAGGAGAGGATGAGCCTGCGGAGAAGGGCCTTCTCTTTGATGATTTGGGTGTGATATTCGATGTTCAAACTCTTGGGAACACCATCCATCAACGAGGACACATAGGAAGCTCCTCCCACCTCGTCTAGTCGTCCTTCCCTCTTGAGCTCTTCTGTGACCGAAAGCAGGTCGACGGGAAGCCCTTTGTCCACTAGGGTAATGATCCTGCCCAGCACTAGTCTGTGGGACTCTTTATAAAAATCTTCCGGAGTGATGATGGACAGAACGACATTTAAGTTTTTATTGTTGACAAGAATTCCACCCAAAACCGTTTTTTCCGCCTCCAGACTATGGGGAGGCGTCTTTTTCAAAAACATCAGGTCGAGTTCCATCGTCCCTCTTTAATCATTTGAGCCGTACCGACTGCCAGGATGCGCAGCCATTATAATGTTTTTTTATGGGCTTGTCTTGTCTTTCTCCAGGTCAGGACTTTCTCCTTCATTGTCGGCTGTCTCAGACGTTTCTTTTTCCTCTTTGTCTTCAACCGCTGTCCCTTCGGGAGGGACGGCGTCTGCCTGTCCTTCCGGCTGGCCGCTTTTTTCAGCCTCTGTGTCTTGGCTTTCCAGGGCCACTTGCTCTTCCGGTTCCGCCTGCTCTTCTTCTGAAGATTTCTCCTCAACTGTCTCATCCACTCCCGCTGCTGCAGAGTCCTTTTTCTCCTCGGTTAGGAGAGTCTCGGGGGCAGGCACATCTTCCCCTTCTTTCTTCGCCTCCTCTTCAGAGATCACGTGGACTCCGATTTCTGCCGTGTCGTCCAGAAAGACTTTAACGGGGATGGAATAATTGCCCAGTCTCTTGATCGGTTCCGTCAGCAGGATCTTCTTTTTTTCAAAGACAAAGCCCAATTTATCCAGCTCTTCTTTGATATCCGTGACATTGACCGACCCGAAAATGACATCTTTCTCGCCTGTCTTGCGTACGAAGGACAAAGTGGTGGAACCGAGGCGCTGAATAACGTCCTGGTAGGACATCCGTGCTTTTGCCAGATTTTTCTTTAGTGCCACCTGCTCCATCTCGATCATTTTTATGTTGGATGACGTGACTTCCAGAGCAAGTTTTTTGGGGATCAGATAGTTTCTTCCGTATCCGGCTGCGACATTGACAATATCCCCCTTGTTTCCGAGATTATCCATGTTTTCCTTGAGGACTACTCTCATTTCTTTTCCTCCTCCTGCTCCGCGCTATCAATCATGAAGGTAGGGGAGCAGGGCAAGTAACCGCGCTCTTTTTATGGCCGTGGCCAATCGTCTCTGATGATAGGCACACGTCCCTGAAACTCTCCGCGGGGATATTTTCCCTCTCTCAAGCGTGTACTTCTTCAAAATGTCGATTTTTTTATAGTCAATATCCCTAAGATTTCTTTCGCAAAACCGACAGACCTTGCGCTTGGGCGGGAAAAATTTCTTATAGGATGGCCTTTCCCTTCTCTGTTCTCTAGCCATTTTTCTCCTCCTTTTCAGCCTCTTCGGGAGTTTCCTCTTCGATCTTTTCCACCGATCCCTCTTCCTGTGGGCCTTCTTTCAACTTCTCGTTTTCCACCTTTTTATCCGGCTCTTCCTCAATTACGGGAATTACGGGAGGAACCTTGGGGACTGGCTCCTCTCGAGCGGGCTCTTCGAAATCGCCAGGCCTTTTACCTTTCGTCTTTTCCTTCTTGCGGCGGACGTTGGCCCGTTCTTCCATTTTTACGGTCATGTAGCGGATAACGGCCTCCGTCTGTTTAAAATTGCGTTCAAGCTCGGCAGGGATGTCGGGCTCTCCCTTGTACTGAAAAAACACATAAAAAGCATCGCTGAACTTTTCGATAGGATAGGCAAGCCGTCTCTTCCCCCATTTGTCCAGGTGGATCATCTTGCCTTTTTTCTTGGAGATGATCCCTGCCATCTTCTCGATCAATTTCTCCATTTCTTCTTCAGGCAGGGTTGGAGCGATTAAAAACGCTGTTTCGTAACTTCTCATAAAGACCTCCTTATGGTTTTAAAGCCCCTTCTTTTTCCAGAAGGAACAAGGAACTTTTTGATTTCAATTGTAGCGGCTCATGGCCGCCTCTATCTTTCCTTCAAGGATAAAATCCAATGCTCTTCGGGCCTTGAGCAATCCTTCTTCCAGGAGCGTCCCCTCTTCGTCTTCAAACGGAGAAAGGACAAATTCCGCAGCCTGCATTTTCTCTACCGAGGGGCCAATTCCTATTCTGATTCGCGGGAAAAAAATCGTCTGCAGTTCATTGACGATCGAACTCATCCCCTTGTGAGTCCCCGGGCCTCCGCTTTTCCTGACCCGGATCTCGCCGAGCGGGATATCCAGATCGTCATAGACCACAAGAAGACGTTCCGGCAAAATTCCCTTGGCATCCGATATTCGTTTCAATGCCTGTCCGCTCCTGTTCATATAGGTTTGAGGAAGAGCCAAGAAGATCCGTTCCCCAGCCTTTTCAATTGAGGCCGTTTTTGACAGGCAGGCTCTTTTTCTCAGTTTAACCTCCCATTCTTTGGCCACTCTTTTGACGAAGATGAAGCCGACATTGTGCCTCGTTCGGATATACTGTTTCCCCGGATTTCCCAATCCAACCACAGCCCACAACTTTTACTCCTTCTTTTCTCCTTCGGGCTTTCCTTCCATCTCCTCCTCCTTCTCCTTCTTGATCACTTCGGGCTCTTCTCCTTCAGCCATAACCTCTTCTTCCTCTTCGACGACTATTTCCTCTTCCTTGGTCGGGGGCTGGATCATCACAACCACCATCTCCGGATCGTCCGCAAAGGCTGTCCCTTCCGGTGCCGTGATATCCTCCACCTTGAGCGACTGGTGCAGGTGAAGGGCGCTGATATCAACCTGGATCTGCTCGGGAATGTCTCTGGGCAGGCATTCAATCTCGATCTCACGAGACACAAAATCGACAAATCCTCCCTCGGTCTTCACTCCCGCCGCTTCTCCCACCAGGATTACTGGAACGGCCACCCGGATGGCCTTGTCCATGACAATCTGGATCAAGTCGACATGGATCAATTCGTCTGAAACAGGATCGGCCTGATAATCCTTGATCATCGCATCTCGTATTTCCGAGTCAACGGTAACTTTAAAGAGCGTATTTTCACCCGACTCTGATTTTAAAATCGAAAAAATGTCTTTTTTATCCAGAGTGAGCGCCACGGCATCGGTCTGCGGACCGTAAAGGATAGCAGGGACCATCCCTTCCTGTCGGAGACGACGGGCGGCGTTTTTGCCAAAGGCCTCTCTTCTTTTCGCATTGATATCCAAGCTCATCTGTCTTCCTCCTTATATGAACAATGAACTCACCGAGCTTCCCTCATGAATTCTTTTTATAGCTTCACCGAAAAGTTCAGCTACGGAAAGGACGGTGATTTTCCCTTCCTTGGCCGCTGTCTCATTCAAAAGAATCGTGTTGGTCACGACCAGCTTTTCCAAAGAGGACTCGTTGATTCTGGTCAATGCCAGCCCGGATAAAACAGGATGCGTGCAGGCCGCATAAATCGTCCGGGCCCCCTCCCTTACCAACGCTTCCACGCTTTGGACGAGAGTTCCCCCCGTATCGACCATATCATCCAGGATGACAACATCACATCCACTGACATCTCCGATAACATTGAAAACTTTGGCCACATTAGGAGCCGGTCTCCTTTTATCGATAATGGCAAGACCGGCGTTCAGTCTTTTTCCGAACGTTCTCGCTCTCCCTACACCTCCCGCATCGGGCGAAACGACCACTATGTCGGACAGGTCCACATTCAGGAAAAAATCGGCTAAGACGGGTGCGGCCGTCAGGTTGTCGACAGGGATAGAAAAGAATCCCTGGATCTGCGGAGAGTGAAGATCCATGGTCAAAACTCGATCAGCACCGGCCGCTTCTAGCAAACCGGCAACTAACCTGGCGGAGATAGGGACGCGCGGCCTATCCTTCCAGTCCTGTCGGGCATAACAGTAATAAGGAATGACCGCGGTGATCCGTTCGGCCGAGGCCCTTTTGAAGGCATCGATCATGATGAACAGCTCCATTAGGTTGAAGTTGGCATCATAGGCTCCAGTCTGGATAATGAAAACATCCTCGCCTCTCACATTTTCATCGATGTAGAAATGGATTTCTCCGTCGCTGAATCGTTCCAGGACGCACTCGCCGAGACCGGTCCCCAAATATCCGACGATCTCCGCCGCCAAAGCTTTGTTCGAAGAACCTGCAAAAACTTTCATGCCATTTCCGTTGCTCACGGCTTCCTCTCCTCAAAAGCAGTCATCTGATAAAGCATCTCTTTCAATCTGGCTGGGGCGGGAGGATTCGAACCTCCGAATGGCGGCTCCAAAGGCCGCTGCCTTACCGCTTGGCTACACCCCAACCTCTATACTGTCCCAGTAGCGGGCTCGTGAGAGCGTTTCTACCAGGCACAGCGGATATTTATTCTTCAGTCTCTCGTAGATTCCGAGAGCCTTTTCTTTATCCCGGAAAAGACCAAACACCGCAGCACCGGAACCGCTGACCAAAGACAACTCTGATCCCAGTTCATAAAAAAGGCACTTGATGTCTCGGAGCTGAGGATGTATGCCGAATACCGTTTCTTCTAGACCGTTCTCTAATATCCTGAACTCAAGGTTGTTCAAAAACTTATTAATTTTACTTTCTTTGTCCTCTGAAGTCAAGGGCGGAAGCTGCCCGTAAACATGGGCCGTAAGGAGGGATATGTCAGGAAGATAAAGCAGGCAGTGCCGGGGCTTCAAATCCTCAAGCAGAGCCAATTCATCCCCTCTCCCTGTTCCCAGACAGAGCCCGCCCTCTAAAAAATAGGGGACGTCTGCGCCCAGTGTTTTTCCTGTTTCCGCCAATTCATTTTTTCCGACATCCAATCCCCAAAGCCTGTTCAAGGCATAGAGTGTCATGGCCGCATTGCTGCTCCCCCCTCCCAATCCCTGTCCAGAAGGGATGTTTTTTTCCACCCATATTTCAATACCCCTGCTGATCCCGAATCGTTTTTTCATCTCCGCTGCGGCTCGAAAGATAAGGTTCCGCTCATCCCAGGGAATTCTGGAGTCCGATCCTCCAAGGACAATCCCTTCTCCGGCGCCGGGCTTAAAAGTCAGCTGATCGAAAAAATTCACGGACTGATAAAGAGTCCGGAGATCGTGGTAGCCGTCCGCTCGTTTCCCGATCACCTCCAACCCCAAATTGATCTTGGCAAAGGACTTAATTTTGAGCATCCAGCAATTTCTCCATCTCTTCCCAAGAGATCTCGGCGAAACGGTTGAGGGGGGAGGTCGAAAAGACTTCATCCGCTGTAGGCTGGTCAAAATGAATATCCAGTATCTTGACCCGTCCCTCTGTTTGAGCATGAAAGAACACAACCGTCTGGACCCAGGGAGACGGATCAAAATAACCTTCCACTTGGAATTGGAACTCTCCCCGGCTTCCATTCTGGATCCTCCCTCTCCTGTCTCTCTCAAGATTCCAACGCTGCTGCCAGGTTGTGCTTTTATCCGGATCACCGTCGGGCCAGCGTCCGCTCATAAGAGCGGCGACCTCGTTCAGCTGAAGAGGAAAACCCAAGAATTTTTCCAGAATCTCCGTATCCCCACCCCGCCAAAAGACCTTTTTGGAGGGATGGACGAAATAGGACAGCCGGTTCACAATGAGGATCTGATAATGGACACGGCCGAGCGGATCAAAGACTTCGATCCGCCCTTTCCCGGGAAGGCGGAAAACAAAAGAGAAGCGGGAACGTGCAGACTGCTGTCCGGATGAGATTCTCAGGGAAGCGAATCCGGCCATGCTTTCGAAGGGATGGATTTCAGGTGCAACAATCACCTGCCGGACTCGACAGGAAGAAAGGAGGAGGGCGGCACAGACCAGAATGTATTGGAGTCTTTGAAACACCCTTTCCCCGCGTCTTGCGGCCTTCAGCTTTCCTCTTTTCCGTTTCGACCGCTTTTTTCGGTTTGCTTTTCCTTCTCATCCAGGTCGACGAGATGGAAGCCGTAATCAACTGTTTTTAAAGGCTTTGCCGGTTGTTTGGCGCGTGCTTCCCTTGATGCGACACCCACCGTTTTATGTCCGGGAGCACCCGTTTTTTGCGGGCGGTCTCCTTCACTCAGGTGAAATCCGTAGTCTTCGGTCTCGACTTTATGCCTCCTCTTCTTTCTCATTAGAGGATAGAAAGGGGAAGCAATCCTTTTCCCGAAACACGAAAGTCTGGGATTGAGTATCATCAGAAGCACAAATGCTCCGAAGACAATCAGTATTCCGTATATGCTCCACGACATCGTCAGTCTCTCCAGGACAATAAGTTGTAGTTAAAAAGGCAGATTTAATTATAGGCTTCACCCCAAAATTAGTCAAGAAAGGGAGCCGGGACGTTTGTGTCTCCGTCGCCGCAGCCTATCAAGCCCATCCCTGTCATCGCTGAAATGGGAAGACACCGATTTTGACTAAAAACAAGGCTAACCTGAATTATTCATAAAAGCTGTCGACACCATTTTCTAAGATTATTGATTTAAACATTTTATGTTGAATTTCGGCAAAATCCAGGCTCAATGCAAAAAAAAGAAGAAGGGATGAAAAAGATATTAAAAGAAAGGAAGGCTTCCGCCAATTCCCGAGATTA
>CBFDBS010000028.1:0-13608 GCA_965603105.1 uncultured bacterium | reverse complement strand
AAAGGGCTTCAGACCTTGAAGGAAATGAAAGGTTCATGGGACCAGTTTAACACTTCATTAAGCCTTTTGAGTGAGGATTAAGAATGAAAGCCGAAGATTTTTTTAACAATCCCGTTACTATAAAGATATGGAACCAGTATGACCAAAGACTGAAGCATCTTTTGAGAAAGGTCAATAAAGAAGAAAAAGAAGAAATACTCCTTGAGATCAAAGGCCATCTTTGGGAGAGTTTTCAACAAGATCCAGCAGAATCTGAGGAGGAGCGACTGCTGAATGCGATCAGTCGATTGGGAGAACCCGAAATATTTCTCAGGCCGCTCATTGCAGACAAGTACATGACTCGGGCTTCACGGACTTTAAGTCCCAAAGATGTAATCAAAGGATTGTATTTTTCTCTCTTTACCGGATTCAAGAAGGCGATGATTTCATTTTGTCTCGGTTTGGGATATATCCTTGTTTTTATCCTCGCGGGAATGGCGGTCCTGAAACCCTTTTTCCCAACTTATGTCGGAGTTCTTTTGTTCAATGACGGTTCAGTGACAGTAGGAATGTCCTTTAATTCATCGGGAGTCAAAATTGACTATCTCGGATTCTGGATCATTCCAATTGCCACCGGACTCGCTGTCCTGATCTATATAGGACTGACAAAATTCCTGCGCAAGGTTCGTCAATCCGGAATAAAATCAGATGTCCATCGATTCAACAGGAGCAAAGGACAGAACTAATGACTTCCATTTTCCGTATATCTTAAAAACAGAAGGAGGAGGAAATCGATGTTCAAAAACTACTTAAAGATTGCATTCAGAAACGTAAAAAAGCACAAAGCCTACGCTTTTATCAATATTGCCGGACTGGCTATCGGTATGGCCTGCTGTATCCTGATTGTCTCGTTTATCGCCACCGAACTCAGCTATGACCGATTCCACAAGAATGCGGACCGTACCTACCGGTTGGGGTTGGACGCCAACCTCGGCGGGAATCAGATCCTCATGCCCATCAGCACGGCTCCCGCTGCTCCGGCTCTCGTGCAGGATTACCCGGAAATCCTCGATGCCGTCAGAATTCGCCCCATGGGGAAAGTCTCCTTCAAAGACAGGGATCTAGAGTTTTTCGAAGAGAACGCTTTGCTTGTGGATAACTCCATTTTCAATATCTTCAGCTTTCCGATGATCGTGGGGGATCCGAATACTGCCCTGATAACAGCCTATTCTATGGTCATGACCGAAGACGCGGCAAAAAAGTATTTTGGCGAAGAAAATCCTATAGGGAAAATGTTGAAAGTCGACAATCAATTCGATTACACGGTAACAGGAGTGGTCGAAAACGTGCCAAAAAATTCTCATTTCACATTCGACATCCTCTGCTCATTCGAATCGCTCTATGCCCAAAACAGACAGGCCATGGAAGAATGGCTGAATTTTGGTTTATTCACATATGTTTTGCTCCAAGAAAATCTTGATCCCCAAGCACTCGAGGATAAATTCCCGGCTCTTGTTGACAAACATATGGGGCCGACTCTCAACGCTTTAGGCGGTGAAATCAATTTTTTCCTTCAGCCTTTGACAAAAATCCATCTCCACTCGCACATGGAGAATGAAATCGGAGCCAACAGCGATATCGCTTACATCTATATTTTTGCCGCCATTGCGCTTTTTATCCTCATCATAGCCTGCATCAATTTTATGAACCTGGCCACAGCCAGATCGGCTCTCAGAGCGAGAGAGGTCGGCATCAGAAAAGTCATCGGCGCCGAAAGGAAGGAATTGATCAGGCAGTTCTTAGGAGAATCGCTTATCTACAGCCTTTTTTCCCTTCTGGTGGCCGTACTGCTGGCTCATCTCTTTCTGCCCGTGTTCAGCTCTCTTTCCGGACGTGATCTGACGATCGATTATTTGGGGATGCCTTGGCTGATCCCGGGTTTGATCGGGATGATACTCTTTGTCGGATTTGCCGCGGGCAGCTATCCGGCGCTTTTTCTTTCCTCGTTTCAACCGGTCAAGGTATTGAAGGGACGCCTCAAAGCCGGGGCGGCCAATGCCAGATTCCGCAGCATTTTGGTGGTGGGACAGTTCGTTATTTCTATTGGCCTTATCATCTCTACGGGAGTTATTCTCAACCAACTCCGGTACATGAAAAACAAAAATCTGGGATTTGAGAAGGGAAATGTCATTGTCGTGCGGACAAGTGCAGGGCCGGCCAGAGAATCTATCGATTCCATAAAGCAGGAATTCAAGAAGATCCCCGGAGTTTTTAACGCCGGATTGACCTCACAGGTTCCCGGAAGAGAAGCCAATGTCAGCCCCTATGTCCCCGAAGGTTTTTCTGCGACCGAAACTCAACTCATGAAAAACATCGATATTGACCATGATTTCATTTCAACAATGGGAATCGAGGTGACAGCGGGCAGAAATTTTTCATTGGAGTACGGAACCGATGCCGGTGAAGCGATTATCATCAATGAGTCGGCAGCCAGAAAATTCGGTTGGACAGATCCGATCGGGAAGAAAATCGAGCATTTTTCCGGAGAAGAAATCGAAGACCGCACGGCAAGGACAGTGGTCGGAATTATTAAAGACATCCATATGTCCTCACTGCACAGCCTGATTATGCCACTTTATATCAACAATGAATCCGATGACCTGGATATCATCGCCATAAGAATCAGCCCAAACAATGTTGAAGACACACTAGACAAACTCAGGAATAAATGGAGAGAGCTCAATCCCAATCAGTCTTTTGATTACTATTTTCTCGATGACTCTCTGGCAACTCTGTACGAGCCGGAAGCACGCTTGAGCCAGATTTTTTCCTCTTTCACTCTTTTTGCCATTTTTATCGCCTGTTTGGGCCTGTTCGGTATGGCCTCATTTACGGCAGAGCAGAGGACTAAGGAAATCGGCATCCGGAAGGTCCTGGGGGCCTCTGTTTCAGGAGTTGTCGTTCTTTTGGCTAAAGATTTTTTGAAGCTTGTCCTTATTGCCAACATCGTTGCCTGGCCTATCGCCTATTTGGCCATGAACAAATGGACACAAGATTTTGCCTATCAGGCCGGGATCGGCGTCTGGATGTTTGTGATAACCGGTGTCCTCGCCGCAGTGATCGCTCTGTTGACCGTCAGCTTTCAGTCCGTTAAGGCGGCTCTATCCCATCCCATCAAAGCGATCAAATATGAGTGAGAATACCTCTATGAGAAAAAATTGGGGACAGGCCCCGATTTCGGCTTTTCCAGGGAAATCCGCTAGCCTAACTGGGAAAATTCACTGGGGAATACACTTTTTTTCTGATTCGGCGCCTGTCTTCTCCAGATCTATTCCGCCGGGGAGGACTATCCTCTCAAGAAATTCAGGTTTTCGCTATTTGATCTGATGGACGTAAATATAGTCGTTGCCGGCCTTGGGCTTGTGACAGCCGATGCACATGTCAACCTTTCCTTCCGGTCCGCCCTTCCCTTCCGAACTGAAGCGGGCCCAGTACCAATCTCCGGCCTCAGGATTATAATCCTTGATTTTGTACATCACAGTGATGGCCGTCATTTTTTGATTGTTGTTGTAGCTTTCCTTGACTATGATGGACCCGTATGGGACGGGTGTGCTGTCGGCATTGAGAAGGATATCGTTTACATAGACCTTGTGGAAGGGACCGTGGGGAGCGTTGCCGGGCTGCATTCCTGAGTGATCATCCCAGAACTTCCACTCCGTATAAGGAGAAGTTTTCGTGATGTAGGTCCAAAACTCCTCGGCATTGGAGCCGGGCATCTGGTCTTCTAAGGCATGGGCGGCCATAAAGGCCACAACCACAAGGGCAACGACGATAATCGATATTTTTTTCATTATTCTCCTCTTTTATAGAATTTCTATAAGTATTATAGACTATTCCTCTACACAGAAAAAGGATCCGAATATAAATTACTATTTGGACCTTGATGGCAAAAAATCCAGCCCTATTTAGCCTGCTGATTTATGATACCGGGATTTAAGGTTGAATTTGGCAATTCGTGTGAATGAAATATGAAGAAAGGATAGCACTTTCACAATTGAAAAAATCGGGGCCTATCCCCGATTTTCCCAGATCGATGAATTTACTCTGAAATTAGAGATAAAAAAGATAAAAAATGCAAAAAAGATATTAAATATATATTTCCGATTATATATCTGGGATAAAATATGATAGAATTTTGTAAATGATGAGGAATGACGCCGGCACTGAAGTTCAAAGAGGAGAAGCGTTATAGCTGCTGTCCAAAATCTATCCTGAAGCGAGAAAAGCTTGAAGTTACAGGGCTGAGAAATTGGAACCAGACAAATTGAAAAACTCACCCTAAACAGATAGAAGTCCTTCGAAAATTATTCCCTTAATATAAGGAAATACAGAAAGAGGAGCTTTGCTGATGGAAGACAAACGGAATGCTCAAAGATTTGCAGAAGAAATCGATGGTTCCATAAGTTTTCATGATAAAAATGATCCTAGCATTTCAAGATCCTTTTCTATGAAAGTGATTGACATTTCATTGCATGGGGTAAGAATTACTACCAGTCAATACTTACCTGTTTATACAAACCTTAAAATAGCTTTGAATCTGACAAGATCGAATCAGGTAGTTAAGATTGATGCCAGAATAGCATGGGTGAAGAAAAGAGAAGACGAGGATTCTTATGAAATGGGAGTCGAATTCTTCCATGATATAAAGACGATAGAAAATTTGCATAAGCATCTCTATGGGGATGGATGATCAGCTGATGGACTCTAGATAGTCCCCCCTCTGGATCAATAACCTCATCAATACCTCCTGTATTTTTTGGCTCTCCTAAGGTTGAAAGCAAAGGATAATGCAGAATGAGAGTCAATGAACTGAGGACTCTTTTCGTCTTGTCCTGCCAAGAGATATGAGAAGGGGAACGATTGGATTAAAAAGAAATCTGGGACAGTCCCCAATTTTCTGATTTTGACAAGAGGGAATTTGTCATGATAAGAATAGATTGGATAATAAGAAAAGAGGAGCGGATCATGTCTCAGATAAAAAGCACAAACACCTTCACGCGAAGGAATTTTCTTAAATCTGCCGCAGTATCCTTCCTGGCGCCGGCCATCGTTCCGTCCACCGTCTTCGGACAGTCCGCTCCGAGCAACACCATGCTTCTGGGCTGCATCGGAGTTGGCCGTCAGGGTGTGGGTGATATGCAGGAGCTGATCTACAGGGGATTGGAGGTCGGAGCGCGGGTAGTGGCTGTTTGTGATGTCGATACCCACCGCCTGGAGGATGCCCAGTGGCTGGTGGATAAAATTTACTCCTCCGAACCGGATAAAAAAAGCAATAAAGGCTGTGCCGCCTACAGTGACTTCAGGAAACTCCTGTCCAGAAAGGATATCGACGGCGTTCTTATCGTGACTCCCGACCACTGGCATGCCTCCCACGCCATAGCCGCCGCCAAAGCTGGTAAGGACATCTATCTGGAAAAACCGCTGACCTACTCCGTTTCCGAAGGAAGAAAACTCGTCGAAGCTGTTATAAAAAACAACCGTATTCTCCAGGTGGGATCGCAGCAGAGGTCTTCCGTCTATTTCCGCATGGCCTGTGAACTGACGCGCAACGAACGGATCGGCAAGCTGCAGACGATTCATGTCTGGCTGCCCGAGGATCAAGGAGCCGGCGATCCGGCCGTCATGCCCGTTCCAAAAAACCTTGACTACGACTTCTGGCTGGGCCCCACTCCTGAGGCCCCTTTCTCAGAGGACCGCGTCCATCCTCAAAGATCTTATTCCCGGCCGGGATGGCTGCAGATCGAGCGGTATTGTCTGGGAATGATTACCGGCTGGGGCTCCCACATGAACGACATCGCCCAATGGGGAAACGGAACTGAAGATACAGGTCCCATCGAAATTGAGGCCAGTGCCGAATTTCCCGACCGCGGCCTTTTCGACGTGCACACGATCTACCGCTCGGATGCCAAATACGCCAATGGAGTCCGTCTGCTTCAGGAAACAGGCGAACCGGCGGGTGTCCGCTTCGAGGGAACGGACGGTTGGATCTTTGTCCAGCGGGGAAAAATCGAGGCTTCCGACCCGGAAATCCTTCATCAGGAAGCCGGCGAAGATGAGGTCAATCTTTATATCAGCAGCAATCACATGAGAAATTTCCTGGAATGCATGCGCTTCCGGAAGGATCCCGTCGCACCGGTGGAAGCCGGACACCGCTCGAACACTATCTGCTGCATCACCCACATCGCCATGAAGATGGGCCGCAAGCTGCGCTGGAATCCTCAGGCCGAACAATTTATCGATGACGATGAGGCCAACCGAATGCTGGATTATCCTCACCGCAGGCCATGGAAGGTTTGAAATGATGCGGTCGACGGGCAAAAGACCGCCTTTTCTGCTCTGCTTTATCTGCCTGATAGTGTCCGCAGGTTTCGCCGGTGATCAACTAGAGTCAAGCATCGACCTCCGGCAGGATGATCATAGAGGCCGGCTCAAAGTCTTTATAAACGGACGTGAAGCTTTTGTCTATCAATACACATCCTGGTACGATCTTCCCCACATCTGGCCTTTAGGGAGCCCTTCCGGAAAAAATATGCTCGATCAGCAGAACGAGCCCTACCCCCACCACCGCGCCTTTTATTTCGCCGACACGGTCCTCTTCAACGGCGTCCGCAAGGTCGATGTCTATATGGCTCTTTACACCGGCCAAAAGATCGGAACAGATGTCTTCGGCCCTCCTTTCCGCGACCACATCCGTCACACGGGTTTCAAACGGCTGGAAATTGAAGAGGACCGGGCCGTAATCGAGGCCGAACTCCTCTGGGAAATGGACGGGAACACTCCGGTTCTCGATGACCTCCGGCTCTTCAATGTTTTTTCACTCGGAGACGGAGAGTATTTGATCGATGTCCGCTACACTCTAACCTCTTCCTATGGAGATGTGGAGTTTGTCAGCGATGAAGTGCATTACGCCTGGCCGTTTCTCAGACTCAATCCTATCTACAGCGGCGAAAACGGAGGCACCATCACTTCCGATGCAGGGACTACCGGACAAGAAGCCACCAACCTGAAAGTCGCCCGCTGGATCGATTACTCCAACACGGTCGAAGGCGCCACCGAAGGCTTGGCCGTTTTCCAGTGGCCGTCCGGAAAGCCTCACCGCTGGCTGACACGGGAATACGGACTTCTCGGCCCGCGGCGGCAGGATGAACAGAGCGGGCACCCTTTTTCCCTGAAAAAAGGCGAATCCATCACCCAGCGTGTGGGTATACTTGTCCATAAAGGAGATGTCACCACAGGCCGGGTGGCCGAAAGATACAGGCAATATATCGACGGCAGATGGGACCGATGAAGCGCAGAGAGTTTCTCAGCACCACATCAGCCGCGGTCGCCGTTTGGGGACTTCCGCGCTGGCCGCTATCTGGCAAAACTGCCGGGGCGAAAATCGAACGCATCGACCTCTTCCCTCTCCGCTATCCCATGACCGGGTACTTCAAATTCTTCACCGGCCCACACGGTTCAGAAGGCAGGGCCGCCGTTGTCGTAAAAATCACGGCTGAAAACGGATTGTCCGGCTGGGGACAGGCGCTTCCCATCGCTAAATGGAGCTACGAGACACTGGAGACGGCCACAGCGGCGCTCAAAGACTATTTCGCTCCTGTTATTCTCGGACTCGATCCGACAGATATAGCCTCAGCCCATACCGAGATGGACAAAGCCCTTGCTCCGGGCTTTTCGACCGGAATGCCCATCACCCGGGCAGGTATAGACCTGGCGTTTCACGATCTGAAGGGAAAATTGATGAATGAGTCGCTCTCCCAGACGTGGAAAAAACCTGCCGGAGGTCCGATCACTCTCAGCTGGACGGTTAATGTAACGGATATCGCCGATGTTGGTCCTCTCATCGAGGAAGGAAAAAAACGGGGCTACAGGCATTTCAACATCAAAGTCGCTCCAGATCCCGACTGGGATGCCGCACTGGCCCGTGAAGTCAAAAGACTGGCCCCGGAAACATTCCTATGGGCGGATGCCAACGGAGGCTATGAACCTGATACAGCTCTGAGGGCGGCTTCCCTGCTGGCCGACGCCGGAGTCGATGTTCTCGAGTCCCCTCTCCGACCCAACCGCATCAGCGGTTACCAGGCGCTTAATAATCAGGGCGCACTACCTATCCTTATGGATGAGGGTGTTGTTTCCCCAGTTGAACTGGAGGAGTTCATCAAACTGAGGATGCTGGACGGCGTCGCCGTCAAACCGGCCCGCTGCGGCGGGCTCCTCTCTTGTCTCCGTCAAATCGAGCTCTGTCAAAAAAACAATCTCATCTGGTTGGGCAGCGGCCTGACCGATCCGGATATCTCACTGGCAGCCTCCCTCAGCTTGTATGGAGCTTATGGGTTGAAAAAACCGGCGGCCCTCAACGGACCTCAATTCCTCACCGCCGATGTTTTGAAAAAGCCTCTTCGTATCGAAAACGGCCAAGCTTTTGTTCCCGAAGGTCCCGGTCTGGGCATCGAAGTGGATGAAAACAAGGTCATTGAATTGATGGAGCAGAGCGGCGGCGAACGATCGATCATTGAATAATTGGGTAAAACGCAACTAATCTTCAAATGAACAGCATCAAAGAAGCAGAAAGAGAGAAAGAGAACCAGGTTATATAACGCAAAGAGAAGCAAGAAAAGAAAGAAAGCAAATAGAGAAACAAATGAAAAGATTTAATATCTTGATATTGGAGGTATTGCTGCTGGTCTCAACCCAAACTGCCTTCTCTCAAATAGAGTTTATCGAAGACTCGAAAGAAGGCACCCTAACAGTCCGCGATGGCGATAAGAACGTCCTCGTTTACCGCTTCGGAGACCAACTCAAGGAGGGAATCGCACAAAATCAGATTCGCTCCTGCTATATCCATCCCCTCTATTCTCTCGACGAAAAAGTACTCACCGATGACTTTCCCACAGATCACTTCCACCACCACGGACTTTTCTGGACCTGGCCTGGAGTAGGCACGCGAGGCCAGGAGACTCAGACCTGGCTGCCCGCCAATCTGCGCCAGCACTTTGTCCGCTGGGTGAAGCGTGAAGTCATAGGAGACATAGCCGCACTCGAAGTCGAGAATCTCTGGAAACTCGATAGCGGAGAGACTGTGGCCATAGAGAGAGTCACACTCCATATTTCCCCCTCGGACGGCACCGGCCGGGCCATAGATGTGAGCCTTACACTCCAAGCCGTAGGAGGACCGCTCAGTCTGCAGGGATCCAGTGATCCCAACAAAGCCTACGGCGGTCTCAGTTTCCGCGGAGCACCTTTTTTCAAGGGAGCCGTCTTAACCGCAAATTCAGGTGAACTGAAAAACGATTCCGACTTCGAGGAGTTTCACTGGGTAGACATTTCCAACGATGAATGCGGAGTGGCTGTTTTCGTCTCTTCCGGCCATCCCGGTTTTCCGACTGTCTGGTGCATCCGGAACAGCTATGCGGGCTTTATCAATCCGTCCTGGCCTGGGCGGGAACCGGCCACCCTCCAACCGGACAATCCGATCCATTTGTTTTACAGAATCTACGTTCATAAGGGAAACGCCACAGACGGCAAAGTGGCGGAGGCCTATAAGAATTACATCTCCAATCTCAATTCATTTGGAAAAGACCGAAATGATCTTCACCACGGCACCAGCAGCAACAACAAGTATGGCCAGGACAAGGAGAATATTCCAGATCCGTCCTTTTATTCCCTTATTGATCCCCTCCCCAAGATAGCTTTTTTTATTCTGAAGGATAAAGAATCCGATGTAGGCAACGGGCATCATGACCAGATTGAAAGATGAAGTCAGGACCGGAAGCCAGAAGGGCATAGCATAAAAAGCCCCCAGAATCCCGATATTGGCAATCATGGTGCTCAACCGAAATTTCCAGCCTTTGAACTCAAAATGAAGGACTTCGCTGAGGACAAAGCCGCAGATGAGCATCTCGATAACAATAGTCGTCAAACACATGCTGAGGATGCCCAGTGAAAAAATCAAACGGCCCGTTGTCAAACCGACAATAGGCCCCAGGGCATGGGCCACATCCAAGGCATCTTTGACTTCAATCCCCTGGGCATATAGAGTGTTGGCACAGGCGACAATGACCAGACTCGTAGCCAGAACAAAAGGAAGAAACATCGATGTCCCCAGGTCGAAGTTTTTGAGTCTCCGGTGCTCTTTTCCCCACCCCTTGGCCAGCAGGGTGTAGGGATACAAAAAGGTCATATTGACTCCGACCGCCGCCCCAAGCTGTCCCAAAACAATGGTTAGGCCTATACGGTCGGAAGGGATGTGGAAACCGAAAATGCCTTTGAAGACCTCCTTCAAATCGATACCTGTTTTTAAGACTACAAAAAGGAAGGTAACAACCATAAACATCAGCATGTATTTCAGAATCCTCTCAAAGATCCGAATGGCCTTCCGGCTGCCCCGCTCATAGCTCCAGCACATCCAGGTTCCGAAGGTCAACAGGACTAAGGCCAACACGAATTTAGGTGCAGGGATCTTGAGGACTGCGGTGATATCTTTGAAGACGGCCGTTCCAAGTGAGTACTGCGGGAACTGCCAGACAACCGAAGCCAGAAAGACATTAAAACCCCAGAACAAAGCCAGAACGGGATTGAGTTTTTTCCAGAAGACATCGTAAGGACGTGCTTTGGTGAGGAGGGTCTGGTGGCCGATGGCGGCAAACATGACGACACCCAAGAACATGGCAACAGGCTGCACCCAAAGCAGTTTGTACCCGTAGACCGAACCGGCGAAAATGGCCGATGCGGCCGAGCCGGCACCCAGAGTGAGGGCGCTCTGCACCCACCCCGGACCGGACAATCCCCAATATCCACGCCAGCGCTGCCAGAAACGGGGCCGGGCGTTGACGTCAAGAAGCCACTGCCTCTCCCGCTGCAGCGCGGCCGGATCCCGGGATTCCACCATCGGCAGTCCTCGCCTGAGATCCGTTTTGTCAGATCCTGTTCTGGCGGCTTTTGTCATAGCTCAAATAAGAAAAAACCTCAGGCGCCTTCGATATGCCCCTCGTGATCTGAAACAAAAAATCAAAGAGACTGGGCAACGAAGTAATCTGAAACCTTGACATCATATCGATCGGGGGAGACAGTTTTGACAATCGAGCGTTTGTGTGAGCGAGTCATGCTGTCGATTTCAGCCAAATCAATGATTTCACCTTCGATCTTATTTCCCCACTCATCCGTGATGAGTTTGACTTTGGGTCTCAGCGAAAAAGACGCCTCAGGGTGAGTCTCAAAGACAATCCCAAGCTCACCTGTGTTGAGAAGGACCATTGAGCCGACCGGACAGGAGGTCATCATGTTGACAAAAACTTTGAGGATGACCGGATCGAATTCTGTCCCGCTTCTTTCCAGCATAAAATTCATTGCTTCGGCCTGAGTGAAATCATTTTTTCTATAAACCCTCTTGGTCGTGATGGCATCAAAGACATCGGTGATCTTAACGATATTGCTAAAAAGATTGATGGTCTTTTTCTTATGATATCGAGGATAGCCCTTTTTATCCGCTCCGAGATGATGTTCCATGGCCACATTGATCGCCCTGAGTGGCAGGGGGCTGTACGTTTTGAGTTGAATGAGCTTGCCCGCTCCATATTGAGGATGTTTTTCTATGACTTCCCTTTCCGCTTCATCGAGCTTGCCCGGTTTATCAAGGATCTCCTTTGGGATATCCAATTTACCATAGTCATGAAAAAAGGAACTGATACCCAGATCGACAAGCTCATTCCGTTCAAAGCCAAGCCTTTTTCCAAGAGATAATGAAAGGAGGCAGACATTGATCGAATGGTTGAGCGTGTACTCGTCAAAGTTCTTTATGGTGGTCAAGCCATGTATGAAAGACTCGTTATGGACAATATGATTGATCATGGATTGAATCAGCCGGCGGGTTGTCAGAAGTGAGATATTCTCCTTCCGCTCATGTCTCATAAACATCTCTTTCAAATGGGTGATACCAAGAAAATAGATTCTTGTGGCATCCCTTTGAGGATTTCCTCTTTTTCTCGGATGCAGTGTTTCCTCGACTGAAATACCATGGATTCCCTTTTGGTCAAGTTCCGAAACGAAGTCCTCCAGAGAACCCCAGGAGTCCTTTTCTTTCTTGGCAAAAAGAAAAATGAATTCTCTCAAATCATCTTCCTTGAGCTCGGATGAAAAACCAAGAAAGCTCATTTCTCTTTTATTGAATTCCTCGCGGGCGAATTGAAATAGATTGTAGTTGGCATATCCGAATTTCAGTTTTATGGAGTTGTAATAAAGAGTGCTTTCACGGAGCAAAAATTCGACTTTTTGATTCTCCTCTAGAGACTTCGTCAATCCGCTGAAAAAAGATTGAAACTGATTGGTGAAATTGATGTTGTTGGCATCGTATATTTTCGCAGTTTTAACCGTTTTGTAGAATCCATTGAGTAAATCCAGTCCGCTCTGTATCCACTCCCTTTCCTCCTGAAGGATGGTTCTATGTCTGGACTTATCCTTATTGTCAATCATGAATCTTCCCGCATGCGCCCGATTTTGACTTCTGCCAGGGCTTTGCGTGCCGCTTTTCTCACCTTATAGTGCGTGGACCACAGCCCTACTTTCAAAATCTCAAGAGATTCGGGAGCTGGATAAGCCATTAGAGCCGAGACCGCACTTATACTTGTTTTTACCGTTCCGGCTTTAGATAAAAAATGGGAGCTTTTTAGAACAGTTTTTAGGATTTCGAGAACTTCTTTTGACTGGAATCGGGAGAGAAGTCCGAGCAAAGCGGATTTTTCATTGAAGCCTTTTCGGTGAAACGCTTTGCTTCTGATATGAGGAATCAGAAAACACAAGAGGGATTCATCAGGAGCAGATTGAAGACATAACGCCGCCTCTGTCCGAACACCTCCATCCTTATCTTCCAGGAAACGCATGAGTACTTTAGACGCTCTTTCAGACTTACATGCGGCCAAAGTCCGGATGGCCCTTTTTTTCAGATCGGGATCTTTGTATTCTATGAAAACGGCAAGATGTTCAGCCTTCCTGTCGTCTATAGCCTCTTTCAAGACGGAAAGAATGCCCTTGGTGAATTCTGGCCGATGCTCCCCGACAACTTTCATAACGGAAAACAGGTCTTCTTCAATGAAATAACGTAAATAATCAAGCGCCTTCTGCCGGAAAACCGGATTTTCTTTTTTTTCGTAGAGGTCCCCGATCAGCTTCATACACGAAGAACCAAAAAAATAAATGTACTTAAAAAATGCATCCAGATTGTCCAAGTGGCCGTCATCGAAAGTTTTTTCGATGAGCGAGAGTGTTGAGCTGCTCCTGATTTCCTTGAGAAATTTTTCAATCCGTTCCGATTGTTCTCTCGACTGAGAGGTAAGCTCTTCCTTAAGGTCAATGATGTGACTGAGAAGACTGGCTCCCTTCAGAAACTCCCCCTTCTGCACCAGCTCTCTGTGGTTTTGGACGAGGACTTCCATTATGGAAACGAATTCTTCTGTCCTCTCCTCAAGATAGCTCATTTCAATAATCAGAGAAACGAACTCTTCTTCCGAAGACATGGATCTGTCTTTTTGAATCATCTCCTCGAGTTCCTCTAATTCTTCAGGCGAGAGTTCAGGCAAA
>CBFDBS010000027.1:0-13666 GCA_965603105.1 uncultured bacterium | reverse complement strand
GTTTTAGCGATTTATGGGCCACACCGAATTTCTATTATGTTTACAATCCGGTAACAGAGAAGATCTTCGGCTGCCTGAATTCGGATTATAAAATCTTCGTCAAAGACCTGATAGGAAAGACGGTGACGATTATCGAAAGGCCATACCAACCTGTCCGTTTCAGCTCCGATCAGAAAAAAGAAGCCAGCGGATGGGAACCCGATAATGAATTTGCACAGTGGAAGCTCTCTGTCTATCCGGATACCCAGTTGGCGATTCGCGGTCTAAAAATATTACCCAACGGATTTCTGGCGGTCTACCGTTTCTCCGGCTTTAAGGTATATGAGATCGATATCTTCAATCTGGAGGGGGAGTATCTCTTTGCCCTGCAGGTTCCTCAAGACATCTCCTTGGCAACAGCCCAGATCTGCACCTTCGGATTTGCCACGGTCGAGACTCGGGACGATATGCCCGTCTATGTCGAGTACAGAGTGAAGAACCTCCCTGCCTTGTTCAAATCAAAAAATTTTCCCTTCCCAGAGTCTTTCGAGAAATAGCGCCCAGGGGATGATTAATAGAAGGTGAAATTTATCTTGACTGTGATAAAATTATATGAAGCATCAGCAAACAAAAATCGTAAAGAGAGCAGGGGATTTTGCGGCAAACAACAAAAGGCACACATCGCATTCGACAGCGAAGAGCAAAAGCTCATGCTGCTCCATGAGAAATCCTCTGGGCTATTTCGCGATTGAGTCTTTCTGTACCCCAATCGGGATGCATTGAGCGCAAGTAATAATAAAGCTGATATCTGGCCGACCGCTAGAGTGCAAAGGAAATTTTCAAACGTTCAAGAGGCGTCTTCTGCCTGAAAATATCGCTCATGATGTCATCGATGATTTCTATGCGGTCGATAATCATCCCTCTCTCTTGCTTTTCCTATAAACCACGCCTTTAGGGATGTCAACCGAATGCTTCTTCAAGCCTTGAATTGGCGGACTCTTTTGGATTAAACTCCGAAGTTGTATTGTGCTCGAGGGGAAAAAAAGAGATCTTCCATAAACTTGACATACATAGCTCTTCTATGTATATTACATTTAGATTTGTCAGGCAAATGATAATAAGAAAAGGAGGCGGTTATATGGTGTCAAAAGATATGGTGGCCTCGTCGGCAAAATCTATCCTCTATAATAAAGAAAGGGAGATGAAAAAAATCCTAATTCTATTGCTTCTCGCCTCCACATTCATTTGGCCGGCCTGCAGCAGAAAACCCGAAAGTGCGGCCTCTGTGGAAGTCGTCGACGGCATAGAATATATCCACAACACGGAAACGCCTCTTCACCCTGAAAAATCCGTCACTTTCGAGGAGGACCTGTCCATCGAATCCGAAGATGAAGAAGGAAATATTATCCTCTACCGGCCCGGCGGGTATGGCATCGATGAGAAAGAAAACATCTTTATTTCCGACTATCAGGACAAAGTGATCAAAGTGTTCGATACTCAGGGGCAGGTGATACGGACCATCGGCCGGGAGGGCAACGGCCCCGGGGAATTTCAAAATATCGGCCGGCTCTACCTTCTGGGCGAGAACAAACTTCTTGTTCTGGATTGGGAGATCAACCGCATTTCACTCTTAGATACAGAGGGAAATTTTATCAGCAGTCACAACTATCAGAACAACAGCTATGATATTTATTTTGCAGACCCGTCTTTTTACGTGAGAGAGGAAATAGTATATGGAGAGGTCATCGAGGCAGGGGTCTTGGAGAGGTTCCTGTACATTAAAGCCTATGATTATTCGGGAAAAGAGCTTTTCTCTTTCGGAAAGTTTACCCATTACCATTCCCAGGCAATTGACGAAGAAGGAAGGCGGTTCACCATTTCACCGAAGCCTTTCGATGTTTATTCCATATTAGCGGGCGATCAGAAAAATTTGCTGCTGTACAACTGCCTGAACGATAAATATCTCATCGAAGTCTATGATCGGGACGGAAAGCTTTTCCGTATGATCGACCGGCCCTATCAGCCGCTCCCGACAACGGAAAAAGACAGAGAGGAATATCTGGCGGGCTTCAGCAGCTCATCGGAGAAGGACCTGGCCCTGATCGAGAAGAACATCGTTATGCCCAAGCTGAAAACGGTAACAGACCGGATGGTCGTCGATGACGAGGGCAGTCTCTGGGTGGAAACGAACGAAGAGAGAGAAGAAGGTGGGCAGATTTATACAGCATATGATGTTTTCAACGAAGACGGGCATTACGCTTATCGAGTCTGGATTGACATGCGGCCGGGGCTCTTCAAGAAAGGAAAGATGTACCGGATGGAAACCGATGAGGGGACGGGCTACCGGACTTTGAAGCGCTACCGGATGATTTGGTCCGACTGAGACCCAGCCATTTTTCCCATAAACGCATGTCTCTGCGACTTTGCTCTATCTCGTTTTTTTTTGGTAGCGGGAAGACATCAAGATCATGACGTCTCAAGGGCGCAGCTCGCAGAACAGGCTCGACTCGTCGACTTCTTCGATCCGGAAAGAAAGGCCGAGACTTTCGGCCGTCGATTTAAAATCAGTGGCACTGAAGGTTGTGGCCCGGAATCCATCTTTACAGACAATCACACCGCCACCCGTTGCTTCTTCATCGATCTCGCCGATTTGCCCTTCCGCAGCCTGGATGCGGAACCATTCCAGCCGATCACTCCAAAATTTGGGAGAGTAACTCGAAAAGAGGGCTATCCCGCCCGGCCGGAGCAGTCGAATAGATTCCGAGAAGAGTGTTTTCGGATCGACTTTGAGCGAGGAGATACCGTTCTGGATGCAGACGACAACATCGAATTTTTTGTCTTTGAAACCGAGCCTTCCGGCATCCATTTGCACCAGATGACACCTCGAGAGATGACCAAGAGTATTGCGGGCCATAGAAAGGCTAGAGGGGGAATTATCGATGCCTGCGGCAAAACGGGCTGTTGCCGCGATTTTCCGCAGCACCCGGCCGTAACCGCAGCCCAATTCGAGAACGGCGTCGGCGGGCCGGATCCTGTCTATAATGTAGGATATTTCTGCTTCGAGATAAATTTTAATCCTGGGAGGGGCCAGCTCATAACAGCGCCTCAGCCTTTCGGCGGACAGGTGATCGGAATAATAGGTGTCCATTGCTTTCTTCTCTGTTCACTAGAGGGGCAAAAAGATAACATTTTCACTTCAAAACAGTTCTTCCAAAACATAACTCAAAGAGAAAATCCACTTTATATTTATAACTCATTACTTCCCCAATTCAAAACTCTCTCATGGTTCGACCCGAACGAACGACAATGCCGAATGATCGAATGATGATTGTGACTCAATAGGCATTTTTTCGTAGAGCAATGTTGACGACCGCAATCACTCTATCCTCTTTTAAGACTGAAAAAATGACTCTATACTGTCCGACTCTCAACCTGAAAAATTTTTTTAAATCACCGGTTAGGGGCTTGACTTGGGGATGCCAGACCGGATTTTCAAATTCGGAGAGTTGAATGACCTCTTTCAATATTCTTTTCTTGTTCTTCTCATCCATTTTGCGGAAATTCTTTTCGGCGGAAGAAGAAAACCTAACGGTCCAGATCATGGATCGGCTTGCCCCCGCCTGCTTGAATTTCCCTGAGACCCTCCTTACATTCCTCGACAAAACCGGGAATGCCGAGAAGTTCTAAAGTCTCCTTATGTCTTTCGATGTATTCGTCGGCCATCTCCTCGAATATTTTGCTCAAAGGGACATTTTCATAGCCGGCAATTGCCCTTATGAGTTTTAATTTTTCGTCGGGGAGTCTCAGTGTTGTTGCGCCCATTTTTGACCACCTGATAATATTATAATATCTGGATATCATGGTGTCAATTTTGCCGGCATCATCATTTCTTTTCAGGCGCATCTCCAAGATCCGTTTTATCGATTCAGAACGAAATCCTCTCATCACAATAAGACCGGTTTTATCGTTGATTATTCTCAGTCCGACTGAGAATTCCTAAGAAATGATGAGGACGGCGGCGCCGTCGAATTGGCTGTCTTTGAGGAGCTTGAGGGCGGTGTTCGCCTCCTCCAATTTGAAAGGCCGGATCGTTGTTTTGATGGGAATTTCGGCGGCGATGCGGAGGAGTTCTTCGCCGTCTTTTCTGGTGGCGTTGGCCACGCTGCGGAGTATTTTTTCGTGATAAATGTGTTTTTGATAGTCCAGCCCGGGAATGGGAGACATGTAGATTCCAGCCAGAGCGAGAGTCCCACCCTTTTCGAGCGCTCTTAGGCCCTCCGAAACAGTCGGCCCGGATGGTGTAAAATTGACAGAACCATCCATTTTGACGGGCGGTTCATCTTCTGTCTTACCCGTCCAGACTGCCCCGAGTTTTCTGGCCAGAGCCATGTGCTCCTCGCTCCGCGTGAAGACATAAACGTCACATCCCCAGTGGACGGCGACCTGGATGGCCACATGGGCCGAGGCGCCGAATCCATAGAGGCCAAGGCGCTGTCCGGGCTTGATCCCGCTGAGGCGGAGGGCTCTGTAGCCGATGATGCCGGCGCAGAGGAGCGGGGAGGCTTCTTGATCGGAGAAATTTTCGGGGATGGAGTAAGCGAATTTTTCGGGAACTTTGATGTATTCGGCGTAGCCCCCGTCGACATGATAGCCCGTGAAGCGCCCGTTTTCACAGAGATTTTCGTTGTTTTCGCGGCAGAAACGGCAGGTGCCGTCCGTCGAGTTGAGCCAGGCGACACCGACTCTGTCGCCTTCCTTGAACCGGAAGGCGTTTTCTCCGTTTTTTTCGACAATACCGACCACTTGAGGGCCTGGAATAATCGGGAGCCTGACTTGCGGAAGCTCGTCTTCCACGGTGTGAAGATCGGTATGGCAGACACCGCATACTCTGACACGGATGAGGATGTCTTCGGGACCGGGTTCGGGTGTCAGAATATTCACAAGCTTCAAGGGACTCCGCTCGATCGGAGCGAATTCTTTTAGCTGCATCGCTTTCATTATGCCTACCTCAAAACTGGAAAAATTGGGGACAGGCCCCGATTTTATTTAAATCAGCTCGCCCAGGGCGACGGGGATGACGCGGCCGCCGACATAGACATCGATTACATCACCTCTGTCGTCTGCGTTGAGATGAAGAAGGGAAGGCCGGTTGATTTCAATTCCCTGTTCGACGCGAATATCGATTTTTGGCTGTCCGAAATAGCGGTGTCTCGCCAAATAGCCGGCCAGGCAGCCGTTGGCACTTCCCGTTGCGGGGTCTTCTGGAACGCCCAGATAATCGGCAAAAAAGCGGACATTCAAATGGTTGTCCTTGCTATAGGTTTCTGGAGCGAACACGAGGACGCCCGTTGCTCCGCCACTGTTGACAAATGAATAATAGTCACTCCTGTTGATCTGGGCTTTTTTGGCCGCCTCGAGGTTTTTGAGGGGCACGATAAGAGCGAAAAATCCTGTCGACACTTCTTGGACCGGGAAACGTTCATCAATTTGGCTGCTCTCGAGGCCTATCATTTTGGCGATTTTCTCTCTTTCGTAGGACCGGCCGAATTCCGGGGCCTTTTGTTTCATCCAGAGTAGGTCAACCTCATCGTCTTTGAATTCGAAAGAAACTGGGATCTGGCCCACACCGAGGTTGAGGATCAGGCTGTCAATTTTCTTTTTAATGATCTCTTTCTGGATGATAAAGGCTGTCCCGAGTGTGGGATGGCCGGCAAAGGGAAGCTCCGCTTCTGGAGTAAAGATTCTGACGTCGAAGCCGCCGTTTGTCTTTTCGTCCGAGAGTATGAAAGTCGTTTCGGAAAAGTGCATCTCACGGGCGATTCTTTGCAAAAGATCGTCGGGGATATCACGGGCATCCCGGACAACCGCAAGTTGGTTTCCCGCATATTTGGCCTCGGCAAAGACATCGACAATGTAAAAAGTATGATTTTTCATGATCCACCTCTCCTCAAGATTAATTGGGGACAGTCCCCGATTTATTCAACTTTTTGCTGTTTTTTTATTTTAGTCCGGAGGCGTTCCATGCGGTGGGCAAAATCTTTCTCGTAGTAGGAGGAGAAATTCATGGAGAGCACATAGCCTTCCTCGGCGACTTTTTTCGCCTCTTCGAATTTTTTCGCCTTGTGTTCAAAAAACATGGACAGCTCTCTCAAAGAGAACAAGAGGTTGTTGGAGGCCACCTCCGAGGCAGTCATTTCCTTCCAGAGAGCGACCGCTTTTTCCCAATCGGAATTTTTCTTAAGATGCTGCGAAAGCCGTTTGCGGACCGACAGAGACACATCATCCGTCAAATCACCGTCAATGGCTTTCTGATAGTAAGCGGCCGATTTTTCTGTATCTCCGAATTTTTCCAGAATTTTGCCGGCTCCAAAAAAATCCATGGCATCGGCCGAACAGGCCTCGGGATCCTCGGACAGGATCGAGGCTCCGACAATGACAACTCCGAGGAGCGAAAGGATATCCTCTTGGTTGTGGTAGATGATGGGTTCGATGAGTTCATAATTTCCGGTCTGGATGTATTGAAAGTACCGCCAGGGAATTTCAGCGGATGGAATATCTTCGGACCGGCCGGTTCTGACGATTTCGTGAGCCAGGTTGAATAACCGGCAGTTTTCCAGTTTGTGACTCCAGAATGAACGGGCGGGAAAGAGGAAATCCAGATGGGGAAGTTCACTCAATACAAACGGCTGCCGCTTGAGGATGAACCGGGTTTCGAGCAGCGGGATATCGAAAACTTTGCCGTTATAAGTGACAACCGATTGAAAGTTCATGTCGGCAATGAGCTGGTTGAGCTCGCCAAGCATCCGTTCTTCAGCAGCAGGGTCGCCAAGAAAATATTGAGCAATATCGAAGTGGTCATCTCTGTAGTATCCAAGCCCAATCAGAAAAGGGATGACTCCGGTTCCACCGGACAGCCCAGTCGTTTCCAAATCCACAAAAAGTGCTGTCGACAAATCCAAGGATTGAAAATCCGTGTCTCGGCTCAGACAGGTAAGAATGTCTCCAGATATATTCAAGCCGTCGCCAATCTTTATTTTCCCGTACCGCGCCTCTAAAGGATAAGGATTCACCAGGAACTGAAGTGGTTCTCTTTCTTCCGGCTCAAACTTTTGAGTTTGCGGATCGGTTGTCTTTTGTGGGCGGGTAAGGCTTATGAGCTGTTCCAGTTTTTCTTTTGTGGACAGTTCTTGGTCTTGGTCGATCTGATCCCAGGCATCTTTTATCTTTTTGGTTTTTGACCGCACTTCACGCTCTTTTTTCAAGTGCTGAAGCTTGTCTTTGATGTCTGTCATACTGTCCTTATAAAATTGGGGACAGGCCCCGATTTATGATCTCTGTTTTATCCAAAGTGTCCATTTTTTCTTAAAGTGGGGCCTGTCCCCAATTTTTACTATTCGGCGATGAATTGCAGATGGATGGTGCGGGAGCGGGCGCGGTTGTCGAAATCGACGAAGACGATCTGCTGCCACGTTCCGAGAGTGAGTCTTCCATCACTGAAAGGAACCGTCAGTGACGGCCCGAGAAGGGAGGCCCGGATGTGGGAAAAACCGTTTCCGTCACCCCATCTCGCATCATGGTGATAGGTCTTATTGCTCGGCGCAACCTTTTCCATCAGTTCTTCAAAGTCCTTGACGAGTCCGCCCTCATATTCGACGGTCGTCAAGCCACCTGTCGAACCGGGTACAAAAAGGGTTACCGTTCCGTTTTTTAGCCCGTGGGCTGACATCGATTGGCAGACTGAATCTGTAAGATCAAACATATCGCAGTACCCATTCGTCGTCAAACGGATCGAATCACTCAATACTCTCATTGACGCATCTCCGCTCTCCATAATAACGCAATGGATTGGACTCAGGCAATAGATGATAGTATGAAAATGGACAATGGTTCTATTGCCAGACATGATTCCGAATTGGTATATAGAAGACATGTCCAAAAAAGCTATCCAAAGTTCCGGGCTGTTCCTCTTCAGCGCTGTCCTTTCTCTCTTCCTGATGACATGTTCGAATCAACATCCTATTTCTGAAAACCCGAACATCCTCCGCATCGGCACACCCGACAGAGTTCAATCCGCCAACATCTTCCTCGACAGCCACCTCTCGATGCTAGCCCACATCGCCAATCCCCCTCTCATGAAGATCGACCATGAAGGAAGACTCACCGGTCAACTCCTCCGGGACATCCGTGTTTCAGACGATTTCAAATTTTGGTCATTGACCGTCGACGACAATCTCTACTGGAGCGACGGACGGAAAATGACGGCCGAAGACATCCAATTTTCCATCCTCTACACAAAAGAAAATTATCCTGCTGCAGGCTGGCTCAACGAGGTCGTCGAAGAGGTCACAATCGAAGATTCCGGCCAGGTCCACGTCCGGCTCAACAAACCTTACACCCGTCTCGACTTCGAGCTGGCCACCCACAAAATTCTTCCTAAGCACATCTGGAGCAATATCCCTGATCCAATGAAGTACACCAACCCCAAAGTCAATGTGGGCTGCGGACCTTTTTTTATCCAATCCATCAATTTATCAAAGGGCGTCATCCTCTTCACTAAAAATCCATACTGGAAAGGAAAAAGACCTGCCATCGAGGGCATCGAGATCCATATCTACAGTAACAAGGACGCACTTTCTCTGGCCTTGGAAAAGGGTGAAGTGGATGCCTACTACAGCTATGCCTCTTCCTACCCTTATTCAAGCCTTCAGAAAATCCGAAAAACCAGCCGGTTCGACTATTTAGAGTATTTGAACACCGGTTTCGTTTTTTTGGGTTTCAATCTCAATCAGGCTCCCATGTCCGACCTTCAATTCCGAAACGCCCTCTGTTTGTCTATCGACTTTGAGGAGATCATTAAACTCGACCTCCTCGGCTACGGGCTGACACCGAATCGGGGCCTCATCCCCCCGACGATGGAGCATTTCAAGGAAACGCCGGCGCTGGTCTTCGATTCAACCAGGGCTGGAGAGCTTTTAAGACAGGCAAATTATCGGGACAGCAACGGCAACGGGCTTATCGAAGACCCGAACGGCAAAGACATCTCCCTCACCCTGTTGACCACATCCAAATTCGCCCGGATCGCCGAACTTGTTAGCACCTATCTGCAGTCCCTGGGCATAAGAATTCAGATCAAAACCGTAGATGATTCCACTTGGGTGAGTCTTAAGGACCGCTACAGATACGACCTGACCATCTCCAGAACATCTCCATGGGGTATGCATATGCACGCCGATTGGGCGACAGGATACTTCGACAAGCGGCGGACCGGGGAGGGAGTGCTTCACACGGTCGATGATATCCAATTTTTGTCTCTCTGCGACAAGCTCCTGTCGACCAAAGAAAGGGAAGAGCTCCAATCCTATGCGTTTGCAGTTCAAGATTATTATGCAAAAAACCTGCCCGCAATCGCCCTCTACTGGAATACGATTGTTTTCCCGGTTAGCCGCGCCTATACCGGCTGGATCACAGATCCTCTTTACGGACTCTACACCATCGATAGTTTTTTGAATCTCGAGAGAACAGTCCATTGAAAAAGCTGCTGAGATATTTTTCAGCCTTGTTCATCATCCTCTCTTTCAACTTTCTTATTCCGCGCATCATGCCCGGTGACCCGGTGACCAATCTCCTGGGCGAAGATTATATGGTCAGCACCGAGAGAATCGAAACTCTCAAGGCCGAATTGGGTCTGGATAAACCGCTTTTTATCCAGTACCTCAATTACTGGGCAGATATCCTGAAGCTCGACTTGGGTTATTCCTACCATTTTCACCAAAAGGTGATACAGGTCATCCTCTCCCGAATCTTCTGGACTCTGGGACTCGTCGGAGCAGCCGTCATCCTGGCTTCAATTTTCGGGACGTTCCTGGGTGCTCTTTCGGGCTGGGCAAAGAAAGACATCAAGAACAAATCCGCTACTTCACTTTTTCTGGCCATCTACTGCACACCGCCTTTTTTTCTATCCTTGGTCCTCCTCTATTTTCTGTCTTTCAAACTCGGGATTTTTCCACTCAAGGGATTCTATGAAGTTGCCAGCATAAGCGATGTTATCTGGCATTTGACCCTTCCCGTATTTTCTCTTTCGCTCTTTTTGGCCGCCCGGAACTACATCGTTATGCGGGGAAGCGTCATCCAGGAAAAGGGGAAGCTTTATGTCCTTTTCGCCAGGGCAAAGGGACTTTTTGGGCGACGCATACTCTTCGGACATGTGTTCAAAAATGCCTTTTTACCGGTTCTAACCCTCATAGCGCTCGATTTCGGTTTCATCTTCAGCGGGGCTCTCTTTGTGGAGATCGTCTTTTCGCTCAACGGGATGGGGACTCTTATCTACGATGCGCTCCTGTCCCGGGACTACCCCGTTCTGCAAGGCTGCTTTTTGATCATTACGGTCATGGTCATCGCCGTCAATTTTGTCGTCGATATCCTTTACAGCCTCATCGATCCGAGAGTGAGATGGCAGCAATGATGGAAAACAAAGCCTTTCTTCGCCGAATGTTCAATACAAAACAGGATTCGTGGAGCAAATACGGAGCGGTCTTGTTTCTTGTGTTTGTCCTGGCGGCCGTTTTCGCCGACTGGGTGGCTCCTCATAATCCCTGGGCCAGGTTCGAACCTTTTCTTTCACCGGGCGGCCAGCATTGGCTGGGGACAAATGACATGGGTCAGGATATCCTATCCGAATTGATTTACGGATCCCGAGCGTCGCTCATCGTCGGATTTTTAGCTGCCGTGCTGGCCACTGGAATCGGGGTTTTGACCGGTCTGCTGTCCGGATACTTCAGGGGTGCAGTGGATGAAATCCTCATGGGGATCACCGACGTTTTTTTGATGATCCCGCGAATTCCGCTGATCATCATTCTGGTCGCCTTTCTCAAACCGAGCATCTGGATCATCGCTTTAGTGATAGGATCTCTCTGGTGGACATCGACGGCACGCATTGTCCGTTCAAAAACCCTTCAAGTCAGAGAGGCCAATTTTGTCCTCAGTGCCAAAAGCCTGGGCTTTTCCAACCGCCGCATCATCTTCACCGATATCCTTCCCAATATCATCCACATCGTCACACCCAAATTCATTCTGACCGTAGCCTCGGCCATGATCTCCGAAGCCTCTCTCTCTTTCCTGGGACTGGGGGACCCGGCCGCCAAAACATGGGGGGCGATGATCTATCATGCTTTCACAGAGGGAGGATTGATCAACGGATTCTGGTGGTGGTTTCTCCCTCCGGGAATGTGCATCACCGGGATCGTTTTATCGATCGTCGCCCTGGGATTTTCCTTGGAAAAAGAATTTCTTTCCGACGTGGAGATCGATTGAGACCATGAGCTGTCTAGAGGTGAATCATTTAACTGTGAAGTTCTTGACGGACGCCGGCGGAGTACTGGCTGTGGACGATGTTTCGTTCGTTCATGAAAGAAAGGAAACACTGGCCCTCGTCGGAGAGACGGGCTGTGGCAAATCGGTCATAGCTCTGGCTGTCATGGGACTTCTTCCCGCCAATGCCCAAGTTACAGGGGAAGTCCTGCTTCAGGGAAAAGATCTCTTAAAAATGGGCGAGAAAGAGCTGGCTGAACTGAGGGGAAGTAAACTGGCTGTTATTCTTCAGAATCCCTCTCTGGCACTCAACCCCCTGACCGCAATCGGCAAGCAGATATCGGAAATTTATCGGCTTCACGAAAAAACGGATAAGAAGACATCCATAGCCAAGACGAAGGAGCTTCTCAAACGAATGGGATTTAGGGAACCGGCCAATCATTTCAACCATTTCCCTTTTCAGTTTTCGGAAGGGATGAATCAGCGGGTGCTGATAGCCGCTGCCCTGGCACTTTCTCCCCGAGTGATCATCGCCGACGAGCCGACCAAAGGATTGGACGACCGCTTGAAGGAAGAAATCACGGACGAATTATCGACCATTAAGGAGGAAAAGAAATCCGCGCTTCTCCTCATCACCCATGATCTGGGTGTCGCCCGAAGGATTGGAGACAGGCTGGCCGTGATGTATGCAGGAGAGATAATTGAGACAGCCGGAGCGGCCGAATTTTTTCAGGAACCTCTCCACCCCTACTCCCAGGCGCTTCTGAGGAGTCTTCCGGAAAATGGCTTCATACCTATCCCCGGTCAAACGCCATCGGCGGTCAACCCGCCTGGGGGATGCAAATTCCATCCCAGGTGCAAGGATAAACTGGGAATCTGCGTTGAAGCCAAACCCCGTTTAAACACAAATTCAGGAAGGGACATCAAATGCCATCTGTACCGTTAAAAATAGAGAATGTCTCCAAATCTTTTGACACCGGAGTTTTGAGGAAAAAACGAACCAGTGATTTCCTGCAGAATATATCTTTCGAAGTGAAAACTGGTGAAACACTGGGAATCATGGGCGAGTCGGGAACGGGGAAAACGACTCTGGCCAAAATTGCGGCAGGATTGGAAAAGGCCAGCGAGGGGAAAGTCCTCTATAAGGACAAAGAAATTTCCGGCATGACTAAAGAGGAATTCAGCCGCTTCCGGAGAAATGTCCAGATGGTTTTTCAGAATCCCGAGAGTTCGCTCAATCCGAGAAAAAGCCTGTCCAGTTCATTGCAAGAAGTTGCGGATTTAAAAAGGATCCCTAAAATGGATCGGAAGGAAGCCGTAAGGAATATCCTTCAAAGGGTTGGATTGCAGAAAGATATTCTATCCCGCTTTCCTCATCAAGTCTCCGGAGGTGAAAATCAGAGGATCGCCTTGGCCAGAGTTCTGCTCCTCGAACCTCAGATCGTTATTCTGGACGAACCGACTTCCGCTCTGGATATATCTGTCCGGGCTCAAATTCTCCATCTCCTCAAAAGCCTTCAATCGGAAAAAGGGCTGGCTTACGTTCTCATCTCCCATGATCTGGATGTCATCCGCTTCATGTCCCATAGCATCTCTCTCCTTCGGGAGGGATCTCTCAGATAAGAATAAAACTTTTCTTTCTCATCCAGTCTGAATGATCAATAAATTCAGAAACGGGGTCAGACTTTGAAAACTTGAATAACTTCACCGTTTGAATGATGAATAAAATCTGCCGATCCAGTTCTGTAACATGGTACTCTTCCCTTTCGTGTGGGCGAAGATACATCGGAAATGGTTGAAGCGACCATTGAAGATTCAGCCTGGCCCGGGTCACTTTGTGAGGGAGTCCATCATTATACTGACAGCGAGCATGTATTGAGCCTGCAAAAGTTAAGGGAGACGGCTGTTACAACACATTTTGAACGTTCAATGGAAGAATAGACGTGCGAGTTGCGCAGTTGCCACCCTTTTTTAGGGGGAAAAAACCTGCAGTCTCAAATGGATGGGTGGTGTGGCGGCGTATGGAATCTGAAGGGAGCGAGGCAGTTTCCGATGTATCTTTACCGACAAAAAATCGTGCAGTTTAAATCGCTCATGCTCGTTCTGCTCGAACTCAGGGTATAATCCAGGCAAGTTTTTATCTGACAGATTTCCACAAAGCTCAAGATATGTCGGAGATGTGACATTCTTTTTCTCAACAATTCAGGTAAAATAAGGGAACAGCGGACCAAATTCTCCCAATTGAAGGAGTCGATATGAAAATAGCTAAAAGAGGCCCTATGCTTTTTATCCTTATCTCAATGATCAGCCTTATTTCCTGCTCCACGAATTCTGAAGACAACTCATCCCTGCGGCTGCACAAAGAGGCGGTTGTCTGGGA
>CBFDBS010000026.1:0-14026 GCA_965603105.1 uncultured bacterium | reverse complement strand
CACAGTCTGAATGAGGAGGCGGATATCGACGGTCTTTTTCTCGCTCTCAAACAGGTCCTTCTTCTTCTTGTCTGCCTCAACTAATCTGACCTATTCATAAATTTGGCCCAATTAACCTTAACTCCAGAATATATCAGACGGATCTCTTCCATTTTGTGTGGGCAAAGATACATCGGAAATGGTTGAAGCGACCATTGAAGATTCAGCCTGGCTCCCGGGGTCACTTTTTGAGGGAATCCATCAGTAAGCGGACAGCGAGCATGTATTGAGCCTGGAAAAGTAAAGGGAAGCGACTGTTACAACACATATTGAATGTTCAATAGAAAAATGGACAGGCGAGTTGCGCAGCTGCCGAAAAAAGAGACCCCGGGGGCCATGGCGTATAGAATCTGAAGGGAGCGAGGCCGTTTCTGTGTATCCCCCACACAAAATGGAAGAGAACCTTGTTTGTTCAACAGACGTCTTTTTTTTGACCGCATTGACAAAGTGCTTTATTTGTCTTATCTAATATATACAATGCAATTGACCCTCAATCAATTTTTGCTGCTGGTGATCACGCTGGCCGTCGTTGTCGCAGTTACCTTTCTCGTCATTCTTTTCATCCAGCTCAGGCGTACCGCCAAAGAAGGCGAAGAAACCCTTGTTAACATACGGTCGCTGGTCAATCATTTGGACGAAACCAGTCAAAAAGCCTTGGAAAAGATGGATGATGTGGATCAGACACTCAAAGCCATGAAGAAAACAGCCTCCCGGTTTTCGGAGATCGGATGGCTTCTGACAGCCCGATTCATCCGGCCTTCTGCCAGATACTGGCCGGTCCTCTATCCCTTGCTCCGCTTTGGCTGGCGACATTGGAAAAAAATAAAGGAGAATAAACATGGCAAGTAATGGTTCAAGCGCGTTTGAAGTGACCCTTTCCTTTCTCCTAGGAACCGCTACCGGATTTATTCTGGGCGTCCTTTTCGCCCCGGCAAGCGGTGAAGAGACACGGAAAAAAATCAAGGATGAAGCCGAAAAAGCCGGCGTTAAAGCCAAAGAAGAGTATGGAAAACTCTCAGTAAAAGCAGGAGAAGGGATCAAAACCGCCAAAGATAAAGGCTATGAGGGTATCGATGCCCTGAAAGATTTTGTCGAGAGAAAAAAAGAAGAAATTTCTCACAAAACCCCCGAAGGTTCCACCCCGGAAGCGGAGGAAAAAGACTAGGACAGGCGTTCGATACGATCTCTAGCTGCTTCTTTTTAACCAAAACCAGAGCTGCACTTCAAAATCCAATATCAAGGGAGAAGAATGTCACTGACAAAGATACAGGCATTGCACGCCAGGGAAATCCTGGATTCGAGAGGAAATCCCACTGTCCGGACCACTGTCGTTCTCCAGTCCGGCACAACCGGAGTTGCCTCAGTTCCTTCGGGCGCATCAACGGGCACCCATGAAGCCTTGGAGTTGCGTGATGGCGACCCTTCACGTTATTCCGGAAAAGGCGTCTTGAAAGCGGTGGCCAACGTCCTCAACGTCATCGCCCCCGAAGTTATCGGCCTTGACGCTCTCCGGCAAAAGGAAATCGACGATCTGCTCATTCGCCTGGACGGAACTTCCTCCAAACGGAATCTGGGAGCGAATGCCATTCTCTCTGTTTCCATGGCTGTGGCTCAAGCGGCCGCCGGTGCGGTTGGTCGGCCCCTTTTCGACTATCTGGGCCAAAAAAAAGAGTACCTGCTCCCTGTCCCCCTCATCAATATTCTCAACGGTGGCTCGCATGCGGACAACACCGTCGACATCCAGGAATTTATGATCGCCCCTATCGGAAGCCCAAACTTCACCGAAGCCATCCGCGTTTCGGCCGAAGTTTTTCAGACTTTGAAATTTATCCTCAAGAAAAACGGCTACAGCACTTCAGTGGGAGATGAAGGCGGATTTGCTCCAAACTTGAAAACAAATGAGGAGGCCTTGGACCTCATTATAGAAAGTATCGAGAAGGCCGGCTATTCCGCGAAAAAGGACGTCCTCTTGGCTCTCGACGTGGCCGCATCCGAGTTTTTCGAAGACGGCCTCTATGTCTTCAGGAAATCCGGCAGCACCTCAAAAAATGCGCCCCAGATGGTTAAATTCTATTCGGATCTTGTCGAAAAATACCCCATCATCTCCATCGAAGACGGTTTGGCCGAAGACGATTGGCAGGGATGGAAGGCCCTCACCGAAGCCCTCGGTGATCGGATCCAGCTCGTGGGGGACGATCTGTTCGTGACCAACACCCACCGACTGAAGGAAGGGATGGACAGCCAAATCGCCAACTCCATTCTCATCAAACTCAATCAGATCGGGACATTGAGTGAAACCTTGGCGACCGTCAGAATGGCACAAGAGGGGGGCTACGGGACGGTCATCTCCCATAGATCCGGAGAAACGGAAGACACATTCATTGCGGACTTGAGCGTCGCCTGTGGGGCAGGACAGATCAAAACAGGATCACTCAGCCGGAGTGAGCGTGTGGCTAAATACAACCGGCTGTTGGAGATCGAAGAAACACTCGGAGAGATGGGAACCTACGCAGGATCAAAGGTCTTCTCCAGCTTTATGTCCCAGGAATGACCAGTTTGCCCTGATTGAGATTTGGGCATCGAAGAATCGGTGCCGCCCATTTATAAGACAAGCAAGAGGATATGACATCTGAAGCCAAAAGCGGAAAGAGAATTCTCAGTCCTTCAGATATAGAAATCAAGAGAACTTACACGGATAGTGACCTTAAATCATTCAATCCTGCCACTGATCTGGGGGAGCCTGGGAATTTCCCTTATACGCGGGGGATCTATGCCGATATGTACCGGGGTCGGTTGTGGACGATGCGACAGTATGCCGGGTTTGGAACAGCCGAAGAATCCAATAAAAGATACGCTTTCCTTTTAACTCAAGGGCAAACGGGCCTCAGTATCGCCTTCGACCTTCCGACTCAACTTGGCCTCGATTCAGACCATCCTCTGTCACATGGAGAGGTGGGCAGGGTCGGCGTCGCCATCGATTCAATCGAGGATATGGCCGTTCTATTCAAGGGTATTCCTCTCGAAAAAGTCAGTGTCTCCATGACCATCAATTCCACAGCCTCGATCATCCTGGCCATGTATTTGGCCTATGCGCAAGAGAGGAGGATTTCCTGGAGCAAGCTACGGGGAACGATACAAAATGACATCTTAAAAGAATATGTGTCCCGCGGCACATACATCTTCCCTCCACGAGAATCACTCAGAATCATCACCGATACCATTGCCTTTTCCCTTGAAAAGGTTAGGTTTTGGAACACGATGAGCATCAGCGGCTATCACATCAGGGAAGCAGGGGCCACGGCTGTCCAAGAGCTGGCCTTCACCTTGGCCAATGCCATCACTTATGTCAAGGCCGCTCAAGCCTCAGGTCTAGACGTGGATGACTTCGCACCTCGGCTCTCCTTCTTCCTCTCGGCCCACAATCATCTCTTCGAAGAAATCGCCAAGTTCAGGGCTGCACGAAGAATTTGGGCGCGGCTGATGAAAGACATCTTCAAGGCAAAGAATCCCCTGTCCTGGAAATTCAGGTTCCACACACAGACAAGCGGCATGACTTTGACCGCGCAAGAACCCGACAACAATGTTGTTCGCGTCACTCTTCAAGCCCTGGCAGCCGTATTGGGAGGCACACAATCTCTCCACACCAACTCGAGGGATGAAGCCTTGGCCCTGCCCAGTCAGGAATCCGTCCGCATCGCCCTGCGCACGCAACAGATTTTGGCTTTTGAAAGCGGAGCTGCGGACACAACCGATCCTTTAGGGGGATCTTACTTCATCGAATCCTTGACCACCCAGATTGAAGAAGAAGTCCAAGCCTATCTCCAAAAGATCGAAGATATGGGAGGCACCCTCAAGGCGATCGAAAACGGCTTCATCCAGAGGGAGATTCATGAAAGCGCCTACAAATACCAGAAACAAATCGAAAACAATGAACGGAGCATAGTGGGTCTCAACCAATTTGTTGAAAAAAAACGCGGAACTGACTTCGAGCTCTCTTCGCCTTCCGAACAAGTCGAAAAAACTCAAATTGAGAAGATTCAGGCTTTAAAAGCCCGAAGATCCGGTGAACAGGTGCGCCAAAAACTTCTTTCTCTCGAAAATTCTTTTAAGAAAAAACAGAATCTTCTCCCCCCGATTTTGGCCGCCGTTAAAGCCAGGGCGACTCTGGGTGAAATCTCCGATGTCCTCAAGGAACACCTTGGCACCTACAAAGAAAACATTTCTTTCTGATTTCCTTATCCAAAGGTCGGTTCACCTTTCCATTATTGACTTTCCTAAAAACCGGTTCTAAGATGAAATCATGAGACTAGGGGACTTGAGTAAGGGCATAAGCCTGCTTTTCGTCTTCAGCCTGACTTTTTCCGGAACCGGGCTGGCCATCGACTCAGAGACAGCCTTCCAGATCGAAAAGTCCATAAAAGATCATTATCAGGAAATCATCAACATCCGCCGTTTTCTCCATATGAATCCCGAGTTGAGCAATCGTGAATTTGAAGCTGCCAAACTCGTCGCCTCCAAACTCCTGTCCCTGGGCTTAGAGATACGGACAGGAGTAGCCAAGACCGGAGTCATTGCCCTTCTTCGAGGACCTCAGGCAGGACAGACAGTGGCTATCCGGGCTGACATGGATGCCTTGCCCATTCAAGAAAAAACCGATCTCCCCTACAAATCCTTGAATCCCGGAGTGATGCATGCCTGCGGTCATGATGTCCATACGGCTATCGTCCTAGGGACGGCCATCGTCCTCAACGATATAAGAGAGAAGATCAAGGGAAACATCAAATTCATTTTTCAGCCGGCCGAAGAGGGCGCGCCCCCCGGCGAGGAAGGTGGAGCGCGGATCATGATCGACCAGGGTGCCCTGGAAGACCCCCAAGTGGGAGCCATTTTCGGACTTCACGTCTGGCCGGATCGAGTGGGCAGGGTGGCCTATTCGACGGAATCGATTATGGCCAGTTCCGATCAGTTCACTATTTCCATCAAAGGCAAAAGCGCCCATGGAGCCCGACCAAACGAAGGAATCGATGCCATCGTCATTGCCGCTCATGCAATCCTCGGCATCCAAAGTATCGTCAGCCGCCTCCAAGATCCAACCGAACCGGCCGTCATCACCATCGGTAAAATTGAGGGGGGCACCCGAGGCAACATCATCGCCGATCGTGTGAATTTTGAAGGAACAGTCCGCACGCTCAACGAACGGAACAGAGGACAAATCGAACAGAATATCAGGCAGGTGGTCGAAGGCACCACACGGGCTTTCAATGCCGACTACTCCTTCCAATACAAGAGGGGCGCTCCTTCGCTCTACAATCACCCGGAGTTGGGAAAAACTATTCTCCCTTCCCTGATCCGTGTTGTAGGGAAATCCAATGTTTCCGTCATCGAGCCTCAGATGGTGGCGGAAGATTTTTCTTACTACTGCCAAAAAGTCCCCGGCTTTTATTTCATGCTGGGAGTGACCGACCCAAAAGATCAGAATCCTGCACCTCTCCACAATCCGTATTTCAATCCCGATGAAAGGAGTATTTCCATAGGCATTAAAATCATGGTTAACATCCTGCTGGACTTCCTCGAGCACCAGCAAAGATTAAAAAACTACGCCACCTGAAACTCAGTCCATGTCTTTCCCCTTCCTCTTCTTGGCCTTCTCCCTGGCCGGAGGAATCCTTCTTGCGGCTGTGGCCAATCCTCCTCTGCTTCCTGTACTTTTTCTTTTCTTCTTTGCTCTCGCCCTATCCTGGACATTTCACTTCCGAAAAAAAATTGAACTTTCTTTTTTTCTCATTCTGGTGACAACGCTTCTGCTCGGTTCAAACCTGTATTTGGCTTCCGACGCCCACTTCAAAAAGAACACCCTGTTCCGGTTCCAAGCCGTGTCTTATGTGGATTTTTATGGGACAGTCTACCGGTCCGTTTCTCCGGAAAAAAACAGCGACACTCTGTTTTTGAAGGTGAACACAGTTGTCCATAAAAACAGAGAAGAAAGAATTCAGGGACGTCTTCAGGTCACGGTGGCTCGCTCGTCTCCCTTCTCCAATCCCCAGCGTCTGTTCGTGGGCGATACGGTAAAAGTAGCGGCTCAATTGATCCCGTCCAAAGGATATCAGAATTTCAATCCGCCTTATTTGGAAAGGTGGCAAAAGACACAGAGGATCCATCAGCGAGCCTTTTCCAAAAGCCCTCTTCTGGTCCAAAAGGTCGCCTCCGGTTCAACGCTGTCCCCTCTCAGACGGATCTCAATCCTCAGGCAGCATTTCATCCAAAAAATCGAGGAGTTTTTCACCGATTCCGGAGAGAACCCCTCCTTTTCTCCCCAGGGGGGAGTTCTCGAAGCCCTTCTTCTTGGAGAGAGAGGGCGTATGGACGAACACCTTTCTCTGGCCCTCCAGAAGGCCGGCCTGTACCATCTTTTTGCCATTTCAGGCGCTCACATCGCTCTCCTCTCCTTAATCCTCTTCTTCTTCCTCAGAATAGTGAGGATTCCAACCCGTCCCTCCTATGTGATACTGATGATCCTGCTCATCTTCTACGCCTTCTTGGTGGAGGGGCGGCCTTCAATATTCAGAGCGACCGTCATGACCCTTTTCTTCCTCTTGGGAAAACTGATATGGAGGGAGACAAACCTTTTGAACACCATTTCTTTCAGCGCCTTTGTCCTCCTCGTCATTAATCCCTTCAGTCTGTTTGATCCCGGATTTCAGCTGACCTTCACAGCCACTCTGGCCATTATCCTTTTTTTCCCAAAAGTGAAAAAAGTCCTGCCCAAACTCCCCTTGAGAGTCAGCGAAATTCTGGCCGTCTCCATTACAGCTCAACTCGGGGTCCTGCCCATTATGGCCCGGGTATTCAACAGAATCACTTTTTCGTCCCTCCTTCTCAATTTCGCCGCGTTGCCTCTTGTCGCCCTCATCATGCTTTCCGGCTATCTCTTTCTCCTCCTCGCCTTCTTCTCCGCCTTTCTTTCCGGCTGGCTGGCCGAGGGCCTCAGGGTTGCCATCAATGGGCTTGTCTCACTTTCCCATGTCCTCGACAGCTTCACTTTTTTTTCATTCCGCATCCCTACGCCCCACCTGGTCACTTTAGCCGGATACTATTTTTTTTCTTCTCTTCTGCTCTTTCCTTTCAAAAAGAAAAAAAGGAAATGGCCATTGGCGGCCGCCTTCCTCACTTTTTTTGTCCTTCTGGTCACCCATCCTTTTCCCTCTGTCTCCAAGGAGCTAAAGGTCACTTTCATTGATGTCGGACAAGGAGATTCCATCCTGGTTGAATTTCCGGGGAAAAAAAAGATGCTCGTCGACGGTGGAGGCCTCCCCTCCAATGACTTCAATATTGGTGAGCGAGTGGTCTCTCCCTTCCTCTGGAAAAAAGGCATCAAGACTGTCGACTTCATGGTTCTGACTCATGCCCACCCCGATCACATGAACGGATTCCTCTCTGTGGCTCAAAATTTTAAAATCAGAGAATTCTGGGAGTCGCTCAGCCCGGTCGAAGATACCTCCTATTCTCAACTGCAGCAAAATCTGAATCGTTCGACCGTATCCAGGAGAATATTTAGAGGTCAGACTTTCAACTTCGACGGTGTCACCATCGATATCCTCCACCCCCAAGAAAGAGAGCCCCGGGTACTCTCCATTGATAACGACCAATCCGCCGTCCTCCGTCTCACATACGGCCGGACTTCTTTTCTCCTTGCCGCCGACATCGGGGTGGAAGCCGAAAGGGATATTCTCGCCGGCGGTCTGGAAGTCAGAAGCGATGTCCTCAAATCCCCACATCATGGAAGTCGGTCATCAAGCTCCCAAGATTTCCTCGAAAGGGTCGATCCACAATTCGTCGTTATATCTGTCGGGGAAAGAAACAGGTACGGCTTGCCCGATCTGGCGGTACTCAACCGCTACCGGGAATTTGGAGCAACAGTCCTGCGGACCGACATCCACGGCGCCATCCAGATATCCTCAGACGGCCGGACTCTCCAAGTCAAGACAGCCGCGGATCACCTGAAATAGATAAATGAAACCTGAAGACCCAGGACCCTATCGTCTGTCGTCTCGCTCGACAGCTCAGCGGGGATGAAGAATTTGTCTGTTTCAATGGTCAGATAAAATTCCTCTTTATCACCCAGCATTTCCTTCTTGATGCTGTACGATTTTTCAAAAATCCCACCCTCAGGAACGAATTCATCCAGAGTCAAATCGTTGATTTTGAAGATGATAGTCTGGGACTCGAAGGCGTTCGCATTAATGCCGCCTTTAATGATCAGGAGCGCGTCTCGATGGGGATTGTCGATGATGCATCTCGCTTTTTGAGAGGTCCATCTCCACTGTTTGAGATAGGCATCGGGATTGATTTCCAGATCATACCATCCCTCTTCATAGATGACTTCAGGAGTATCGAGAGGGGGAGGGAAAACTTTCAGCTTCTCGACCAGGATTTCCTGCTTGGAATCTCCGGTTGTGTCATCTGGGGAGGCAAAACCAGCCGACAATCTCAACGAATCCTCTCCTCTGAAGTTCGGATCGAACTCATCGATAAAGGTGGGGATATAGATTCTTCTTGTGTAGGTGTACTCCTTTTCCGGTTCCCACTGCGAAACGGGCACTTCGGGATTGTGATCATCTTGAAATAGAAGGTTGTTTTTGTGCCAAAAATGGACAAACACGTTGAAATCCTGGTTCAATTTCACAAACTCGCTGCTTGTCTTCCATTTGTACTGGAGATCGGTGACCAAATTATCGGAAAGATTCTCCTCTGAAAACAAAATTTCAAGCTCCAGTCCATTAATGACTGTTTTTTTCTTGCAGCCGATCACACTGATGGCAACTATCAAGACAAGACATAAAGTCAAAATTTTTCGGGACATCGTCATCCTCCTTTAAATCCAGCAAAATCATGAGCTATTATAAAAAAAAGAGCATCCTCTGTCCACCGGAGAAGTCAGAAAAACTACCTCTGGCCCCGTGAAGACTTCCTTCGAACATCCCCATTCATGGGGCTGTGGGCCTAAAATCTCCGCGTCCGATTCACTACCCAGCCGGACACATTCATCCCAGACAAAAGGCAGAAAGCGAAAAGCACTCAAATGGATACTGGGTTGGAAAGGCCGACATGTTGGATTATGGATTTGACCCATCTCGAACGAATAGTGTATATTTCTGACAAAAATGGATATTATTCTTTTTCCTATCTACCTCCTCTACAGGATGGGAAGCCACATCAAGAATTCCTTATTCCGGCTGAATCTGCTCGAAGCCAAGAGGGCTCCTCTTCCAACTGTCAGCGTCGGCAATCTCACCTTCGGAGGTTCACATAAAACGCCTCTGGCCGCACATCTGGCGACATTCCTGAGAAGACAGGGATACAAACCTGCGCTTTTATCCAGAGGATATAAAGGAAACTGGGAAAAGACAGGAGGCGTTCTTTCTGATGGCGAAAAACTGTTCGGTGATTGGAAGGATTCAGGAGATGAGCCCTTCATGCTGGCGACTGATATTGCCTGGCTGGGGATTTTTATTGGGAAAAACCGCCTTTCTTCATGCCAGAAGGCTCACGAACTCGGATTCGATATCGCAGTCCTGGATGATGGATTCCAGCACAGACGCCTTCAAAAAGATATCGATATTGTCATCTGGCGTCCGGAAGAGAAAATCGCTCTGAGAGAATCCCCCCGTTCCTTGAAGCGGGCCGACATTCTACTCGTCGAGAAAAGCCTCTTTAGACCGGCCGAAAAATTCATCAGCAGGAAAGCTTTCCCTGGGAAGCTCTTCGCTTATTCAGTCATAAGCCAGGGTCTCTTCAACCTGAAAGACAAGGACACTGTTCCCCTTTCCGAAGTGAAAAATAAAAGGATTCTGGCCATGGCCGGCATAGCCCGCCCGGAGAGATTTTTCTCTCTTCTCCAAAAACTGGGGCTCTCGCCCCTGGCTACGCTTGTCTTCCCTGACCACTCCTCCTATCTCCCTCAAGCCGTGGAGAAAATACTCCGCCACTGTGCTAAACTGGAAGCCGATGTCATCATCACAACTCAAAAGGATTCGGTCAAACTCGAAAAGATTAAGGAGCTAGAAAAGCAGACTATTCATTATTTAAGGATCGGCCTTGATATCGAAGAAGGCTTTGAACAGGAAGTCCTACGTTTTCTCCAGAGGGCATCCATAAGGAACTGAATGAAAAAGATCTTCGATCCGGCCATCTTTCTTCTCTTTTTCGGATTTAAAGCCCTCTTTACCATCTTTCCCCGTACCCTGTGTCTCACTCTCGGACGCTTCATGGGTTTGATGTTTTATCTTATTGATTCCAGACACAGAAAAATCGCTATTAAAAATCTCGCCATCGCTTTCCAAAATGAAAAACCTCATTCGGAGCGGAAAGCCATCGCCAAAGGTTCCTTCAAACATTTCGGAGAGGTCATCATGGACCTCATAAAATTCACCACTCTTTCTGAAAAAAAAAGGCAGCAGCTCGTTCGAGTCGAAGGAGAAGAGCACATCCAGAAAGCCCTCGAAGAAAAAAAGGGAGTGCTGCTTTTTACGGGACACTACGGCAACTGGGAAATCGCACCTCACTCCATCGCACGATTTGGAAATCTTAAAGTCATTGCCCGCCCATTGGACAACATCCATATGGAAAGGGAATTGCTGAAAATGAGAAGTGGCCTCGGGGAAGATGTCATCGACAAGATGAAGGCGGCCCGGGATGTCCTGAAAGCGCTGCACAGAAACGCAATGGTGGCGATTCTCATCGATCAGAATGTTCTCAAGAACGAAGCCGTTTTTATCGATTTTTTTGGGCGAGCCGCGGCAACCACACCCGGCCTGGCCGTCTTTCATATCAGGACCGGATCCCCGCTCATTCCTGTCTTTTCTTTTCCTGCCCCAAACCATACCTATCAAATAAAAATATTCCCTCCACTCCAAGTCCCCCTATCCGGCCAATACAGAGATGACATATTGAAAATCACTCAGATATGCACTAAAATGATTGAAGATCAGATTCGTAGACACCCAAAATATTGGCTCTGGTTTCACAACCGATGGAAAACCCGCCCTGAAGAAGAAAACTGTTCCAATCCATGAGCCGACGGAAAACGGTGCCAGGAGGATGACAATAAAAAAAGAACCTAAAATTCCAGCAAGAGCTGACGACAGAGCACTCGATGCTCTTCGTCCTGTAAAGATCACACCGGACTACCTCGATTTTTCTGCAGGATCGGCCCTTATCGAAATTGGAAAAACGAAAGTCATTGCCGCGGCCACCGTCGAAGAGAAAGTGCCTCATTTCATAAAGGGCACAGGAAGAGGCTGGATAACAGCCGAATATGCCCTTCTTCCCTTTTCCACGGAAAAAAGAAGCCTCCGAGAGAGAGGCGCCGGACGCCTTTCGGGAAGAACTCAGGAGATTCAGCGTTTGATCGGCCGCTCGCTTCGAACGGCAACAGACCTCACCGCGCTGGGGGAAAGGACGGTGATCATCGACTGCGATGTGCTTCAGGCCGATGGCGGGACTCGGTCGGCGTCAGTCACGGCCGGCTGTGTAGCCCTGGCTTGTGTCTTGAACAGAATGCTCGAGCTAAAGGTCATCAATGAAATGCCGCTCAAGCACCTCGTCGGCGCTATAAGTGTTGGCGTCGTCGAAGGAATTCCTCTTCTCGATCTCGACTATGTGGAGGATTCCAACGCAGACATCGACATGAATGTTGTTCAGACCGATACAGGACAGATCATTGAAATCCAAGCGACAGCCGAAAAAAAACCATTCTCCAAAAAGGAATTGAACGAACTTTTGGGCCTGGCGGAAAAGGGCATTCAGGAATTCATTCGGCTCCAAAAGGACCTGCTCAAAAAGAAGAGCCCCCTCTTCATGGCCTATGGCTCATCCAGTTGAAACAGGAAGGAGAACATATGGACATCAAAGGAGACAAGGAATGAAACGCGTTCTGGTCACCGGAGGAGCAGGATTTTTAGGCAGCCATCTCTGTGATATTCTTTTCGAGAAAAAGAAAGACGTCATCTGTGTGGACAATTTCTTCTCGGGAAGCAAGGACAACATCCGTCATCTTATTCCTCAACCCAATTTTGAGCTCATCCGACATGATGTGATCCATCCTCTCTTTTTGGAAGTGGACCAGGTTTATCATTTGGCCTGTCCGGCCTCGCCGATTCACTACCAGCACAACGCCATCAAAACCGTCAAGACCAACGTCATGGGAACCATCAACATGCTGGGCCTGGCCAAGCGGACACAGTCCCGGTTTCTGCTTGCGTCGACTTCCGAAGTCTACGGTGACCCGGAAGTCCATCCCCAGCCCGAATCCTACCGGGGGCATGTCAACCCAATCGGTCTGCGCAGTTGCTATGATGAGGGAAAGCGTGTGGCTGAGACGCTGGCCATGGATTACTTCCGTCAAAACAAAGTCGACATCAAGATTGTCCGGATATTCAACACCTACGGCCCCCGAATGGCGGTCAACGATGGACGTGTCATCAGCAATCTGGTTGTTCAAGCTCTTCTCCACCAGCCTTTGACAATTTATGGAGACGGAAGGCAAACAAGGTCCTTCTGCTATGTGTCTGACCTGATCTCCGGCCTGGAGTCGATCATGGAAACAGAGGGCATGACCGGGCCCTTCAATCTTGGAAATCCGGAGGAATACACCATTTTGGAGCTTGCGGAGATCATCCTCAAATTATCCAAAAGCCCCTCGAAGATCGTCCATAATGAGTTGCCCGCCGATGATCCAGTCCGGAGATGCCCGGACATATCTTTCATAAAAGAAAAAATCGGGTGGGCCCCAAAAATCGGACTGGAGGAAGGACTGCAGAAGACTATCGTCTATTTTCAAGAAAAACTCAGGAACAGGAAAGGAACCTGAAGAATGAAACTCTCAATCGTCATCCCCGTCTACAACGAGAAAAACACCATAGAAAAGATCATTGGCCGAGTCCAGAATGTCAATTTGGAGTTGGACAAAGAAATTTTACTTGTCGATGACGGATCGACCGATGGAACTCAGGAGATCCTTAGAAAGCTCGAAACGGATGAAGTGAAGATTTTTATCCACGAGAAAAACCAGGGCAAAGGGAAAGCCCTGCAGACGGGATTTTCCAAGGCCTCCGGTGATTTCGTCATCATCCAGGATGCGGATTTAGAGTATGATCCGAAAGAATACCCCCAGCTTCTCGCCCCGCTCCTGGACGGCCGGGCAGATGCCGTTTACGGCTCCCGCTTTCTCGGAGGACCGCACCGCGTTCTGTTCTTCTGGCACTACCTCGGCAACAAGATGCTCACTACCTTTTCCAACATGCTGTCCAACCTCAATCTGACCGATATGGAAACCTGCTACAAAGTTTTCCGTAAGGAGATTCTGGACAAGATCACCCTCAAGTCGAAGAGATTCGGAATCGAACCCGAGATCACGCTCAAATTGGCCAAACTCAAGTGCCGGATTTACGAGGTTCCTATTTCTTACTCCGGCAGGGATTACAGCGAAGGGAAAAAAATCGGATGGAAGGACGGGATTGCCGCCATTTTTCACATCATCCGTTTCAAATTTTTCGACCGCTCCTGAGTTCTTCCCCCCCAAAAAGCTTGAAAATCTTCAATCTAAAGTATAATATATCTGTTCCAACGCACATATCGAGAGGCAAACATTCATCAAATAAACAATTAAAGAAGCGCCTTCTGTCGCGAAGGACTCTCCCAAGGAGGTAGTGATGAACACCGTATATCTCTTAATTGTCATCGGCGTGATCTTCGCCGTTTTAGGCCTCCTCATCCTGCTTTTCGCCAAACAGTACAGAAAGGTCGGACCGAATGAAATCCTCATCATCTCAGGGGGACGGAAGAGAACGGCTATCGCCCCTGACGGGACAAAATCAAAAATCGGATACCGTTACCGTATCGGCGGCGGAACTTTTGTCATGCCCTTTATCGAAAACGTCAATACCCTGCCCATGGAAGTCCTGACGCTGAACATCAAAACTCCAGAAGT
>CBFDBS010000025.1:0-14107 GCA_965603105.1 uncultured bacterium | reverse complement strand
ATTAAGTCTATAAGATTTCTATGTAAACCAGGAGATCGGCCATATCCTGTTCCGGCAGGCTTTCGAATGAGGGCATGGTGAGGAAGGGGCGGATGATCTGGTTTCTCACATTATCGATTGTTGCCGGCTTCCCACTCAGGGGAAGAGTTTCTTTCTTGAGGAGACCTTTGAGGCCTGGGCCCATTTTATTTTCCTCCCGGTCATGGTAATGGCAGAAGCTGCAATTGTCCTGAAAGATGATTTTCCCTCTCTCCACGGATCCCAGCAGCGGTTTTGTGTTTGGAAGAGGAGTCTCGATGCCTGGAGAAGGGGGAGTGGCCAGCCGGAGAAAGTAAAATCCGCTGGAAGAAGCCGTGACGATAAAGGCAAGACAAAAAATAAAAAGACCCATAACCGGCACAAATTTGAGGAGCTGTTTATAGAAGCGAACAATCAGGATTTTGATCGCCAATATGATAAAGAGGGCTAAGGCCAGGATGCTGTGGGAGATTGCTCTCGGCGGGAGCTGGTCGCCGGCCATGGCGACATATTTGATGCAAATAACGCTGAGCACGATGAATAAGAGAAGAAAAATAAAACCGAAGGTTTTATGCATGATGCGCAGAAGAGGTGCACTCATTTTCCTGTTCTGTCGTCCCATCAGGGTGAGCATTGAAAGGGCCGCACCTATGCCCAGACTAAAAAAGATCAGACCCAAAATCGATTTCAAAAGAAAAATCGGCATGTGATATCCTCCTTTTATTCTTCTTGGGTATCGATCCTGTGGACGCTCTTGATATAGAGGTCTGAATCGACCATGACCTCGACCAGAGATGACAGAGGAGAGTCAAGGGCCTGACGGATGGCCTTGTCGAGTTCCTCGGACTCTGTCACTCGGATCCCTATTCCTCCTGATGACGTGGCCATATCGGCAAAGCTGGGATTGGGAAAACTGACCCGGTATTCCGGATAGCCGTATTCTTCCTGTTCTTTTTTTATGTTTTTCAATTTCCCGTCATTAAAGGCGATAACTGTAATGGGAAGTCTGTTTTGGACTGCGGTCGTGAATTCCATTCCTGCCATACCGAATCCTCCGTCTCCTGTGAAGGCAAGCACTTGACGTTTGGGCTCTGCCATCTGACAAGCGATGGCCGCGGGAATTCCGAAGGCCATGCCGGCCATATTGGCGCAGAGGAGCGTTTTCTGGCTCTCGCAGACAAATCTTTTGTAGAACCAATAGGTGTGGTCACCCACATCTGAACAGATGATCGCGTCTGCAGCCACTTGTCTTTTCATGGCCTGGATGACAGCCCCGGGGTGAATCGGTTTCTGTACGTTATGGGCATCTTTTTCAAGAAGAGCGGTATAGTTTTTATGTGCCTCTTTGATAACCGCCATAAATTCAGGATCGATTGAGCGTTGGGGCAAGCTCTCATGGAGCATTTTGACAATTCTTTCTACATCTCCAACAATTCCGGTTTTGACAGGAAAGGTTTTGCCAATTCTGTGGGCATCGATATCCACCTGAATGATGTCGATATCGGGGACAAGGTTTTTCTGTCTGAAGCCGCTCCCTAAAATAATGATCAAATCGGCTTGGGCGACGATTTTGGGTGCGAATCTGTTTCCGATAGATCCAAGGACTCCGAGAACAAGTTCATCGGATTCAGGAACGATTCCCTTGGCCCGGGATGTGGTGGCAATGGGGGCTCCGATGTGACGGGCCAGTTTGAGGAGCCCGAGCCCACAGTCGCGCGCGCCCCAGCCGGCGAAAAGGAGAGGCCGCTGGCTCTTGGCGATGATTTTAACGGCCTCTTTAACCGTATCTCCCGGATAGAGATCAGGTTTAAAAAGATGCTCTTTAGGAGTCCAGATGTCTTCATCCAGCGGTTCTGCCAATACATCTGTGGGCAGGCTGAGTGCTGCCGGGCCGGAAACGGCATAGGCTTTTTTTATGGCCAGATTGACGACATTGAGGGTTTGCCCTGCGTTGCTGATCATTTCTGCATACACACAGAAAGATTTAAATATATCCACTTCCGCGATTTCTTGGAGGGATTCACTTCCTAAAAACACTTCGGGCACTTGTCCGAGCAAAGCCAAGACAGGAGCCCGGTCAGTGGCAGCATCGACAATGCCGGTGATGAGATTGGTCGCTCCGGGTCCGGCAATGGACATGCAGACACCGATTTCGCCCGTCAATTTGGCGTGGGCTGAGGCCATAAATGCCGCCGCTCCTTCGTGGCGGGTCAAAATGAGTTCAATGTTTGGATTTTTGCGAATGGCATCCGTCAAAGGCAGATTCGAGTGTCCGGGAATACCGAAGACTCTTTTCACCCCGTAGGCAACGAGCTGCTCGACAATCTTTTCGGCCACAGTTGTCTTTCCTTCAGTGATGGTGGCTTCCCCTTCAAAAATATTGAACGCGGTTTTTGGGGCTCCGCAGACCGGGCATGTCCAATTGTCTGGAAGTTCTTCGAACCTTTTCTTTTCTTTGGTTTCGTCGTAAATGAAGCCGCAAACAGAACACTTCCATTTTTTCATATCTGTTCTCCTAGATAGGATTCGATCTGAGGATGAAAATGACAAGAACAAACAGTGCGACTCCCAGGGCAAAGTAGAATGGCTGTCCCTTCTCCCGCTCAGGGAGGAATTCTTTGACAATGATGTACAAGAGAGCTCCGGCGATTGTGCTTATGAATATATTGTTCAGATTCGGGGGGATTGAGATCACCGTAGCCAGAGCTGTCCCGAGAAGAGGGGAAAGAGAGAGGGTGAGTTTGACCCAAAGGCGTTCCCTGTGAGGTCCATGGATCCTGGCCAGGGAAGCCGAGCTCAGGCCGGCGTGGAGAGTGATGGGGATGAGAAAAAGAAATCCTTCGAGAATGCTTTCGCCCAATATCCCTTTCAACACGATCCCGACTAAGAAATAATAAATAAAGAAGGCCGTGGTGTGGATGGCGGCAAGTTCTTGAGGAATTTTTCCTGGATTGGCATGTTGATAGATATATTTTTCAGCCAAATGAATAAGGGTGAAACCGGAAAGAAGGAAAATGAAGACAAAGTTTTTCAGATGAGACGCACTGGCATAAGTATGGGGCAGAAGATCAAGGAAGAGATAGGAGATGGATATTCCTGCTGCGAGAGAAATGATGCGGTAGTGATGGGGACCTTCCTCAGGTTTGATCTTTTCACTGAAGAAATGGACGATTCCGAGAAGTCCGCTCAGGATGAGAGCCGTGAGGGATGGGGTATCCATGAATGAAGCGAATCCTTCTGAGCAAGAGTATTTTATGAAATCCGATAAACAAAGTAAAGTTTAAAGAAATCCCTCAATCGAGGTGGTAGTTGGGAGATTCCTTGGTGATCACGACGTCGTGCACATGGCTTTCCCTTATTCCAGGAGCCGTTATCATAATGAACTTGGCTTTAGTCTGAAGCTCCTGTATGGAGCGGCATCCGGCATAGCCGGTTCCCGCTTTCAATCCTCCAACGAGCATCTGGACGATGGTGGAGGCGCTGCCTTTATAGGGAACCCGCCCTTCGATTCCTTCGGGAACAAGCTTTGATTCCAAGAGAACTGTATCTTGGAAATACCGATCCCGGCTTCCCTTGCGCATGGCTTCCAGTGAGCCCATGCCGCGGTAGGTTTTGTAAGAACGGCCCTGGAAGATAACAACTTCACCAGGGGATTCGTCCGTTCCGGCGAACAGATTGCCTATCATTACCGAGCTGGCACCGGCCACGATGGCTTTGGTGATATCGCCGGAATATTTGATGCCTCCATCGGCGATGAGAGGGATGCCCTCTTTTTGTGTGATTTTAAAGACATCGGCGATGGCCGTTATTTGAGGAATACCGGCTCCTGAGATGATTCTTGTAGTGCAGATGGATCCTGGGCCTACACCCACCTTGACCGCATCGACTCCGAGAGCGATCAAATCATTGGCGGCCTCCTCTGTGCCGATATTCCCTGCAATCAGCTCCTGTCCCGGAAACTTTGTCTTAATCATTTCTACGGTTTCCATGACTTTCTTTGAGTGACCGTGAGCCGTGTCGACGATCAGGACATCCACTTTGGCTTCGATGAGAGCCTGAACCCTCTCCAATGTTTCCTCCCCGACTCCAACTGCCGCGCCGACCCTCAGCCTTCCAAATTTGTCTTTGGAGGCGAGGGGATACTGAATTCTCTTCAGGATGTCCTTGTAAGTGATCAAACCCTTAAGATGCCCATCCTCGTCGACCATTAATATTTTTTCGATTTTGTGTTTATGGAAAAGTTTCTCTGCTTCTTCGAGAGAAGTGCCGAGAGGTACAGTCACCAGGTCCTTGGTCATGGCTTCTTCGATCGGCAGATTGAGGCGGGTTTCAAAGCGGATATCTCTGTTGGTCAGTATCCCTTTCAATCTGTTGTCCGCATCCGTAATCGGAAGCCCGGATATCCTGTATTTCTTCATAACTTCCTTGGCTTCAAAGATCTTGTTCTGGGGCTGCATGGTGATGGGATCGACGATCATTCCGCTTTCATGCCTCTTCACTTTATCCACTTCCTCAGCTTGGGTGGAGATGGATAGATTGCGGTGGATGATCCCCATTCCACCCTGCTGGGCGAGAGCGATAGCCATATGGGATTCCGTAACCGTGTCCATGGCCGAGCTGACTATGGGGATATTCAGGTGGATATTGCGGCTCAGATGGGTCGAAACATCGGCTTCGGTGGGGATCACGTCCGTCTTGGCAGGGAGCACGAGCACGTCGTCGAAAGTTAAGCCAGTCTTTATCTTTTCATTCAGCATATTTCCCCCCTCATTACTTCTTTTTTTTCTTTTTTCTTTTTTTAGGAATGACCGATCTGGCCTGCTTGCCTCTTTGGGCGGGAGCGTTTTGAGGCCGTTGATAAAAAATCGGCTGTTCTTTCCTTTCAGGCATTTCCTCTTCGACAACGGGCTGGAGGAGGAAAATGTACCTTATGGTTTCATCCTCGATCCTGTCCATCATGGCCTGGTACATATCATAGCTTTCTTTCTTGTATTCGATCAGAGGATCCCGCTGACCGTAACCGCGCAGTCCGATACCTTCTTTGAGGTAATCCATGCCCAGCAGATGGTCCTTCCACTGGGAATCGATAATCTGGAGCATGATAATCCGTTCGAATTCCCTCATTCTTTCGGGGCCGAGGATTTTCTCTTTGTCTTCGTAGATTCGATTGAGATGAGAAATGATGGTTTCTCTGAGTTCAGGATAGTTGATGGTCTCCCAGTCGATTTTCGATTCTGCTAGGTCCACTCCGAATTGAGAATGAATGGCCTTTGTGAAGCCCTCCGTGTTCCAGTCTTCGGGCGATTTTTCCTGGTTGGTGTGGGTATCCATATGCCAGTCGACGATGGTGGCGATAAGTTCGGTGATGAATTCCTTCATGTCCTTGCCGTGAAGGATATCCCGGCGCATGGTGTAGATGGATTCTCTCTGCTTGTTCATGACGTCGTCATATTCCAGCAGATGTTTCCGGATTGAGAAATTTTGACCTTCGACCTGCTTCTGGGCCCTTTCGATGGCCCGGCTGACCATCTTGTGTTGAATGGGAACTCCTTCTTCCATGCCGATCCTGGACATCAATCCGGATATCCTTTCGCTGCCGAAGATGCGCATCAGGTCATCTCCGAGCGAGAGATAAAATCTGGATGAACCGGGGTCCCCCTGCCTTCCGGATCTTCCCCGGAGTTGGTTGTCGATCCTCCGCGCTTCGTGTCTTTCCGTGCCGATGATATGCAGTCCCTGCCATTCCAGAACTTTCTTCTGTTCGAGTTGCGTGGCGACTTTTGCTTCCGCCAGGGCCTTTTCCCAATCTTCCTGAGACGCGTCTTGATACTCGATCCCTTTTTTCCTCAATGCTTCGCGGGCGAGGTAATCGGGATTTCCTCCAAGAATAATGTCCACTCCCCGGCCAGCCATATTGGTGGCGAGGGTCACAGCCCCGATGCGGCCGGCCTGGGCGATGATCTGCGCTTCCTGTTCATGGTACTTGGCGTTGAGGACGATGTGTTTGATGCTTTTCTTTCTCAACTGCGAGCTGAGGTGTTCGGAATTTTCGATGGATATGGTGCCCACCAGGACGGGCCGTCCGTTTTTATTGTTTTCGATGATCTCTTCGACGACCGCATCCCATTTTTCCTCAGCGGACCGGTAAATGACATCATCGCATTCGTGTCGAATGAGAGGTTTGTTGGTGGGGATTTCCATGACTTCCAGCTTGTAAATGGATTGGAATTCGGTCGCCTCGGTGGCGGCCGTTCCCGTCATTCCCGCCAGTTTTTCATACATCCGGAAATAATTCTGAAAAGTGACGGAGGCCAAGGTTTGGTACTCCTCTTCGATCCTGACTTTTTCCTTGGCTTCCAAGGCTTGATGGAGTCCGTCACTGTAGCGGCGTCCTGGCATCAGCCGTCCGGTGAATTCATCGACGATGAGGACCTTCCCGTCCTTGATCATGTAATCCACGTCTTTGCGGAAGAGATGATGGGCTTTGAGGGCCTGGTTGATGGCGTGGATGGTGTCCATATGACTGAGGTCATAGAGGTTTTCAACGTGGAGAATTTTTTCCGATTGAGCAACGCCTTCTTCCGTCAGATGAACGGTTCTTGTTTTTTCTTCGACCTGAAAGTCCTTGTTCTTCTGGAGGCGCCGGATGAGGGTGTCCACTTTATAATAGATGGCGGTCGATTCTTCGGTTGGCCCGGAGATGATCAAAGGTGTTCTGGCCTCATCGATCAGGATGCTGTCCACCTCGTCGACGATAGCATAGTGGTGTTCTCTTTGAGCCAGGTCGGAACGGCGGAACTTCATGTTGTCTCTCAGGTAATCGAATCCGAACTCATTGTTTGTTCCGTAGGTGATATCGCTGTTGTAGGCTTTCTGCCGTTCATATTCACCGATCTCATGCTGGATGGTGCCTATCGAGAGTCCGAGGAAGTTGAAAATGGGCCCCATCCATTCCGTGTCTCTTTTGGCCAGGTAGTCGTTGACAGTAACGACATGAACGCCTTTTCCCGTCAGAGCGTTCAGATAGGCCGGAAGAGTGGCTACCAGCGTTTTTCCCTCTCCCGTTTTCATCTCGGCGATTTTCCCTTGATGCAGGACAACGCCGCCGACCAACTGGACGTCGAAATGGCGCATATTCAGCTTTCGTTTGCTGACTTCCCTGACGACGGCAAAGGCCTCAAAAAGAAGATCGTCGAGTTTCGCCCCCTGCTGGAGTTTTTCTTTGAACTCGGCGGTCTTGTTCCTGAGCTGGCTGTCGCTGAGTTTCTGGATTAGGGGCTCCAGATCGTTGATGGCTGAAACATAAGGCTGGAGTTTTTTGAGGTCTCTTTCGTTTTGGGTGCCGAATATTTTTCGAATGAACCACTTGTACATTTGCATCATTTGTAGCAGAAACCCCTGGAGTTGTCAAAGGAAAGCAGGGATTGCTTTTTTGAGAAGAATTCTTTATTATCACCTGTAACACTTCATACCCTGTTACTCACTTTTAAAAAGGCAGGAATCACACACAGATGATCAGCTTGGCCGATGCCCCTAAAGATAAAACGCTTAAAATCATCGATTTTTATGGCGGTTACAGTGTGAGAAGAAGACTGATGGCTCTCGGTTTCCATAAAAATGATATCATCGAGTTGGACAGCAGAAGCATTTTTGGAGGCCCTCTTCTCATCCGGGACCTGACCTCTGAAACATCTGTTGCGCTCGGCCGTGGGATCGCCAAAAAAATTATGGTAGAAATCATTGACGGATAAGAATTCGGAGCCGGATTTCATATTCATCGGTCAGCCCAATTCCGGGAAAAGCACTCTTTTTAACGCCATCGCGGGCTACAAGGCGGAGACATCCAATTTCCCGGGGACTACCGTCAAACACGCCCACAGTAAAGTCAACATCGATGGGAAGGTGTTGAACATCATCGATCTGCCCGGAACCTACTCTCTCAATCCAAGCGATGAGGGTGAAAACGTGGCTCTGTCGCATCTGTTTGTCGAGAAACCCGATCTCTTGATCAATGTTGTCGATGCTTCCATTCTGGGGAGGAGCCTGGAGTTGACTCTGGAGTTGATCGAACTGGAATACCCGATGGTTGTGGCCCTGAATATGGTGGATCTAGCCGAGAAAAAGGGGATAGCTACCGATGCAAAGAAACTGGAGAAGCTGCTGGGAATTCCGGTTATTCCCACTATCGCCAATCATGGCCGAGGTATCAAAGAGCTAATCGATGAGGCCTTCACCTGTTTCGAAAAGGGAAAATGTGCCTCGAATTTGGATTGGTCCAAGGATGTAGAGGAAAAAATCGAAGAATTGGTCGGACTTATTCCCGAAGATTTTCCCATTGTGGCCAACAAACGGTTCACGGCCGTTAAAATGATCGAAGCCGAAAGACTGATCTTCGATGACATGCTGGAGAGCATCAATCCGGAGCTCAAGGAGTCTCTCAGAAATATCCGAAATGATCTTGAACGGAGACACAACACACCTGCATACGAGGTAATCGCGGCCGAGAGGCATCATCTCGCCTTCAAGCTTTTCGAAGAAAGCAGCCAGGTGTTGAGAGGGAGACGGCAGTCGTGGCTGGAGAAAATCGATGATGTGCTTATGCATCCGCTCTTCGGATACCTGATCTTACTGGCCGTCTTTTTCAGTTTTTTCTTCATCATTTTTAAAGTGGGCAATCCTCTCGAAGAGTTGCTTCTTCAGCCCTTGACCGGATTGAGACAGTCTCTGCCCTCAGTCGTGGGGACAGGAATATGGTTCTATCTTGTCGACGGCCTGATCCAGGGAATCGGGGGAGGGCTGGCTATCGTCTTGCCCTATTTTGTCCCCCTCCTTTTTCTCATGTCTCTTCTCGATGATATCGGCTATATGTCGAGAGCGAGCTTTCTCATGGATACGTTTATGCACCGTATCGGTCTCCACGGAAAGTCGGTATCGCCCTTCGTGCTCGGTTTTGGCTGCAATGTGCCGGCTATTGTTTCAACACGCATGCTGGAATCCAAAAGAGATAAGATTATCACTTCTCTTCTCATACCGTTTATTCCCTGCTCAGCCCGGACAACGATCATTCTGGCTCTTGTTGCCTTCTACTTGGGTCCTCTGTGGGCCCTGGGATTCTACATCGCCAATATTCTCCTGATCGGTGTTGTGGGCCGTATCCTGTCTTTCTTTTTCAAGTCTCCTTCCCCAGGACTCATACTGGAGATCCCCTCTTTGAAGGTTCCGTCCCTGAAAAACATCGCCAGAAAAACATATGTGCAGCTTTTGACCTTTATCAAATTCGCTTGGCCTGTTTTGATTGCGGGCAGTTTGGTACTGGGGATCATGCAGTTTTTCCAGTTGGATGGGGTGGTCAACCTTATCCTCTCACCACTTGTGGAAAAACTCATGGGCTTGCCCCGGGATTTGGGAGTGACGCTCGTCTTCGGTTTCTTGAGGAAAGAACTGTCTCTGGTCATGATGCTCCAGGCCCTGGGTGTGAGCTATCAAGAGGTTATGACCGTCCTCACCAAAGACCAGCTCATCATCTTTACGGTTTTTATCAGTTTTTTTATTCCCTGCCTGTCGACTGTGGCCATCCTCTGGAAAGAAATCGGCAGGAAAATCGCCTTCATTTCGATGGGTTTAAATATCACCGTAGCCGTCATCCTGAGCCTTATTGTCCGCCTGGTCATTTCTCTCTGAAAACTTACGTTAGCTGCTCAAGATAACGGTGGCGATGGCATATTCTTTCAAATGGGAGATCGAGACTTCGGCCTTTCTGTAGGGCATGTTGATACCGGCCTGTATGTCCAAAACGGGTTTCCCGGAGGGGAGGTTTTTGATCCCCACATCCGTCCAATTGATTTTTCGTCCCAAAGCTTTAAAGAAGGCCTCTTTGGCAGCAAAACGTGCGGCGAAATGCTGGTATTGATTGGCTTTGCAAGAGCAGTAAGAGATTTCAGTCTTGGTGAATACTCTTGTTATAAATCGGGCGTTTTTCTTGATGAGAGTTTCAACTCGCTTGACCTCTATTATATCGATACCGACTCCGATATGTTTTTCTTTAACTTGTTTCTGTTTAACGGATTGTTTTTCTATTGTCATCCTGTGCCTGGTTCTTTGTATGGTCCTGCGCAATAAAGGGAAATACAAATTATACTCATCCTCTGTCTAATATTCCAGCTTGATTTCAAGTAAAGCTGCATCCCTTCAGCCGTGCCATCCATGAAAAAGTCTTCCTTACGGTTTTGGAGATGTTTCCTTTAAGGCGCGTTGGAGTTCAGCGGCCGCTTTTTTGCCGATCAGCTGTTCTAATTCTTTTTGGCCTGAGGTTTTGATTTCTTTGATGTTCCGGAACTTGGATTGCAGCAGCTGTTTTCTTTTCTGACCTATTCCCGTAACTCCGTCCAAAAGAGATTGAAAGCTCTTCTTTTCCCTTCTTTGGCGGTGGAAAGTGATGGCAAACCTGTGTGCCTCGTCTCTGATCCTCTGCAGCAGCAAAAGCGCCGGCGATGTCCTCTCTAAGAGGAGCCCATCTTTATGGATTGCGGAAAAAATCATCTCCTGTTTTTTGGCTAAGGAGACAATAGGGATATCTTTGATGCCCAGTTCCTCGAGTGCCCTGAAAGCGGCATTCAACTGACCCTTTCCACCATCGATCAGAATAAGGTCTGCTGCCGTTTTTTTGCCTTCCAAGACTTTTGTATAGCGCCTGTGAATGACCTCCTTCAGGCTGGCCACATCATCCGGTCCCTGGAGAGTCTGGATTTTGTATTTGCGGTATTCGTCTTTCAGGGGTTGTCCATGTCTGAAAACGACGAGAGATCCGACCGATTCCGAGCCTCCCGTGTTGGAGATGTCATACCCTTCGATCCACTCCGGATATCTGTCCAATCGGAAATGGGTCATCAGTTCTTTTAGCGGCTGTGGTTCTGAAAATTTTTTTTCGAGTAAATTGGATGCGTTTTTTCCGGCCAGTTCGACCAGCTTCCTTTTCCTTCCTTTAAGGGGTGTATGAATGGACAGTTTGCCCTGCTTCATATGTGTCAGCTGTCGGATAAGTCCGTTTTTGTCTTTGGGCGAGAAGGGGAGCAGTACGGTTTCGGGAAAATCCAACCGAATCTTGTAGAATTTTTGAACTTCTTCGCCTAATATCATTTCATCTGAGGCATCTGGAGGGATGTGGGTGAAAAGGCTCTCCGATTCGACAACCCTGCCTCTTCTTTTTATAAAAACGTAGAGGGTAGCCGCTCCGCCGCTTCTCGCATAGCCAAAAATGTCCTCATTTTCATCCTGAACAGATATCAGCTTTGGCTTCTCTTTAATCTGATCGAGAGTGAAAAGGAAATCTCTCCAATGGGCCGCCTGTTCGAAATCTTGTCTTTCCGACGCCTTCTTCATTCTACCTTCGAGGATTTTGGAAAGCTTATCCACTTTCCCTTCCAAGAAATATCTGGCGTTTTCGACGTTTTCTCCGTACTCCTTCTCAGTGATGAACCGGGTGCAGGGTGCAGCGCACATATCCAGGTCGTGTTCGAGACAGGGCCTTCTTCTTTTTCCGGGCACAGTTTCGGTACACGTCCGGACTCCAAAGTGCTTGGCCAGGAGTTGAATGGTCTTCCTGGCTTGATGAGCCGGGCTGTAAGGCCCGAAGTATTTGGCTCCGTCATTTTCCACTCGTCTTGTCAAATAGACGCCTGGAAATCTCTCCTGGAGAGTGATTTTCAGGTAGGGGAAACTTTTGTCATCTTTGAGCTTAATATTGAATTTTGGCTGAGACTGACGGATGAAGTTATTCTCCAGAAAGGCGGCTTCTCTCTCGGAATCGGTCAGGATAAAATCGATATCCGATGTTTCGGAGAGGATGTTTTCAATTTTGGGGTCGGATGTCGGCAGAAAATAGGATTTGACCCTATCCCGCAGCGACCGGGCCTTGCCGATGTAAATCACGTCCTTTCCGGCGTCCTTGAAAAAATAGATACCGGGCTTTGCCGGAAGTTTTTCAGCCTTCGACTTCAATGTCCTGGTGGATTCAGTCGACAATTTCCAATTCCCCTTTTTTCAGCCGCTGGAGTTGGTCGCGAAATTTGGCCGCTTTTTCAAACTCTAAATTCTGGGCTGCCGCCTTCATCGACTTTTCCAGTTCGGTGATCCGTTTTTTTCTTTTTTGCGGAGAGAGGTAGATGTCTTTTTCTTCTGATATCCTCGTGTAGTCGAAATATTCTCTTTCATATACACTTGTCATGACATCGTCGATCTTTTTCCGGATGGACCGGGGTGTGATGCCGTGCTCTCTATTGTAGGCCTCTTGAATATGACGCCGCCTTTCCGTTTCTTCGATAGCCGTTTTCATCGATTTGGTAATCGTGTCGGCATAGAGTATGGCCTTTCCTTGGACATTCCGGGCCGCCCGCCCGAAAGTCTGAATCAGTGAAATCGAAGAACGCAAAAATCCTTCTTTATCGGCATCCAGAATTGCAACTAGTGACACTTCAGGGAGATCGAGCCCCTCCCGTAGAAGGTTGATTCCGACGAGGGCATCGAATTTTCCTTTCCTCAAATCTCTCAGAATTTTCACCCGATCCAGGGTATCGATATCGGAATGGAGATAGCGGACACGGAGGCCACGCTCGTGGTAGTGCCGTGTTAAGTTCTCCGCCATCCTCTTGGTCAGGGTCGTCACTAGTGTACGTTCGTTGCGCTTGGCTCTTTCCTCGATTTCCGCCAACAGGTCGTCAACCTGCCCTTTAACGGACCGCACCTCTATCAGTGGATCGATCAGACCGGTGGGTCGTATGATTTGCTCAACCAGTTTACCTGAGGTTTTTTCACGTTCATAAGCGGCGGGGGTGGCCGAAACGTAGATGACTTGTTGAACTTTCTGACCGAATTCTTCGAAATTGAGGGGGCGGTTATCGAGCGCCGAAGGGAGACGGAATCCAAACTCGACAAGATTTTTTTTTCGGGAGCGGTCCCCAAAATACATCCCCCCGATTTGAGGAACGGTGACGTGGGACTCATCGATTACAGTCAGGAAATTTTCCGGGAAATAGTCCAGGAGAGTGTAAGGAGGCTGACCCGGACTTCTCAGGCTGAGATAGAGAGAATAATTTTCGATTCCCGGGCACCATCCAAACTCACGGAGCATTTCCAAGTCAAAAAGAGTCCGTTCTTCGATCCTGTTGGCTTCGATTGTCTTCCCTTGGCTTTTAAAGTGAGAAATCCTTTCTGCCAGCTCTTTTTCGATACATCTGGCTGAATGATCGATGATATCTTGCGGAGTTGAAAAAAAAGTCCTGGGATAGACCAGAAGGGAATCCCTTTTTGTCTCTGTGGTGCCCAGAAGGGGATCGATGGTTGAAAGGGCAGTGATTCTGCATTCGTCCATTTCGATCCTGTAGGCACTGTTGTCGTAGGAAGTGAATAGCTCGACCGTATCTCCCCGGACGCGGAAGGTGCCTCTTTTGAATTCAGTCTCCACCCGCTGATACTGGATCTCGACGAGCTTCTGGAGGATCGCCTTCCTGGTGATTTTTTGACCTGTCTTCAAGGAAAAACTCATGGAACGGTAGGTCTGGGGTGACCCGATGCCGTAGATACAGGAAACCGAGGCGATGACAATGACGTCGCGTCTTTGGAAAAGAGAGTTCGTCGCACTCAATCTCATGCGGTCGATTTCGTCGTTAATTGTGACTTCCTTGGCTATGTAGGTGTTGGATGAGGGGATAAAAGCTTCAGGCTGGTAATAATCGTAGTAGCTGACAAAATATTCCACGGAGTTTTCGGGGAAAAACTTGCGAAATTCCAAATAAAGCTGAGCGGCCAGAGTTTTGTTGTGGGATATGACCAGGACCGGCCGCCCGGCGTTGGCGATCACATTGGCCATGGTGAATGTCTTGCCCGATCCGGTCACACCCATCAGCACTTGATGATTCTGGACATTGGCCAGACCTTCGCTGAGTTTGCGGATGGCTTCGACTTGGTCTCCCTTCGGTTTATACTCGCTGTACAGCTTGAACGCGTTCATCTTCTTTATTATACCAGTCAAGTTTGATTTTTAGGATCTCTTTCATTATGTGTGGGTAAAATTCTGGAAATAACTTCGCTCACT
>CBFDBS010000024.1:0-14275 GCA_965603105.1 uncultured bacterium | reverse complement strand
TGAAAGGATCGTCCGGATCATCCTGGACGAATTGAACCGCTGATACCGGATTTTTCACTTCCTCATCTTTTTTGGTTATCTTCCAATGAGTGTGGAAAAATACCAGAAATGGCTTCGCTTGCTGAAGATTTTTAACGCCATTCTCCATTCGCTCTTCTCGGCGGCTGCGTAACTCGCCTCTCTGTTCTTGCAGGAAGAAATAATCTTGTGTTCCTCATTTTCACTTCCATTCATTCTTACAAGGCTCAAACATACTCGCCGTCTCGTTGGATACCCTCGAAGAGCCAATTCCGAAGGCTAAATCTTCAATGTTGCTTCATCCATTCCTTGAATTTTTCCCCACTCATTGGAAGATAACCTCCTGAGGTTCTCTCTGTTCATTTTAAAGTGACGGTCGAGGTGTAAGTGCCTCCCTTGAGCGAGTCGTAGATAAGATTTATTTCCCCTTTGCCTCTGACCAGCAGGCGCAGGTTCACCCGGCCGAAGCTGGGAACACCGGATTCGATCCACATCACGTTGTCTCTCGTGTCGATTTTCTGGGTAATCCCTCTGTATTTGTCCCGCAGATAACCGGCCGCCGCCAGTTTCGCCGTTCCATCGATTTTGATCCGGTCAGCACGGTGGATCTTCTTTTGGCTGGCGATGCTCGAGATGGTGGGTGTGACTCTGGTATTGATGAGGGAGACATCGATCTGGTACAGATCTTTTTCCAGGTGAATGACCTCTATTTGGTCATAGGTAAGGCGCGGGAGCTGGTCGGCATGGTAAAAGCAGAAGGCCGCGTTCCGGTGACAGGTGTCGGCCAACTGAAAATGAGGGGGAACGCGTGCGCCGAACCTGGTCGGCCCGCCGATTTCAACTTCTCCGTAAAGAGGATGGTCGAAGGATTCCCAATCGTCATAGTGCTCTCCGAGAAGAACGAGGTCATGGTACTCCATCTCGCCGATTTGACTGAGCATTGAACGGAGCCTGGCCGTTTCTTCGTCCTCCTCCTGAGCCTGGCCTTCGTCTCCGATGGGAAATGAAAAGGTAGGGGAGATGTCGAGCTCGTTGCTGAAGGTGTAGGCTCCCAAAACGTTGACGAAGAAGTCGACACTTCCTCCGTAGACGGTGTACAGATCTTTAAAAATGACGATGTAACGGTAGCCGGGAAGCATTTTCTCACCGTTGTTGCCGATATAATCATAAACATTCCTGTCCCCGATAGGGAGATCTCCCATGTTGTCCGCTCCCGGAGGCCTCAGGATCATTCCGCCGGCGTTATGGAAGTTCTGGGCGCCCATGATGTTGGGATGATCGAGAATGAAGTCCCGGGTGGCTTTGGTCTCGGGGAAGCAGAAGGGGTATTCTCCGGCCCCCCCTTGAACGTAGTTGGGCTGCCAGTTGAAGCCGTAGTTCCGGTTCATGTCATATCCGCCGAGGCCGTCTTCGTTGATCCGGCCGTCGCCGTCATTGTCGATGCCCTCTTCTCCCAGCAGCGTGTATTCTCCTTTTTGTCCCGGCCTGACGGGGACCAGTATTCTGGGATCGTCCGAATTGGTCCGGTAGTATCCGTTGGGATCTTTTTTTCTCATCTGGGTGATGTAGCCGTCGCCGTTGAGATCTTCGGCCGGGTCCTCATCGGCCGCCCCGTCCCGGTCGTCGTCGACGGGGATCAGGCCTGACCTGTAGTAATCTTCCTTGTTGATGAAGTATTCTCTGGCGTCGGGATTCATGGTCGGCATGATATAGAAGGCCTTTTCATCGAGGAGCCGGGTGGCCAGTTTTGATACGCCGTAGTTTTCGAGCAGATACCAGATGGCATAGAGGGTAACTTCCGTGCCCTGGATTTCATTGCCATGAATATTTCCGTCGATGTAATAGCCCGGCTTCTGTTCGGCCGGACCGGTCTTGGAATTGTTCAAAATGACCGCCAGGATATCACGTCCCTGATAGGTTTTTCCCAGAGACATAACCTTCATAAATTCGGGGTAGGCTTTCTCAAGAGAGCGAAGCGCCTGACTCAGTTCGGCGGTATCGTAGAAATGATCGAACGACAGCTTCACTTTGGAGGCCTCAAGCGCGGCCGGCATCAAAATTCCGGCCGCCAGCAGGACGACCGCCGATATTTGTAATAATCTCTTTATATTCATCAAATCCTCCGTCTATTGAAGAACGACACTGACGGTGACCGTGTTCAGCCGAGGATTTTGAGTTGTTAAAGTCACCGTCGAACCTTTTTTTGCCTTGACCGTCCATTCGACCTTCCGGGTGTCTCCATTTCCTCCGATGAAGGGGATGTTGACCACCGAACTCCCGGAAAACAGGGACTGATTTTCCGAGAGCTCAAGTTTGACGCGGATGGGCCAAGCCGCTCCGGCGCGTCTTCCCTGAGAGGTTGAAGTGGAAAACCAGCCCGAGTTGGACAGGTAGAGCGTCACAGTATAAACCTCTTCATCCAAAGCTTTCACTTCGAAACTTTTGACCTCCAGCCGGGGGAGCTTGTCCATGAGCTGGATGTAAAAGTCCGCGTGAATGTCGATCGTTCCCGCCATTTCCGCGGCCGGAGGAGTCGTTCGCAGATAAGGAGCAAAGCCTCCGATTTCGACGTTTCCAAGGGTCGGATGATCGAAGGGGGTCCAGTCGACGAATCCGTTTCCCTGGAGGGTGGTGTCCGACCAGTCAAGGATGTAAGCGTCGGGATGCTCGTCGCCTTGAGCCCCGGCCTGTTTCGGCATCTGATCCATCATTTCGGCCATTCTGGCTGGGGTGATCTTCCCCGACTCGACCATTTTGATGAGCATGCCGGCGTTGACGGAGTCCGGTGCTCCCTGTTCCTTCAAGAAGGCGGCAATCTTTTCCTCTCCAAGGCTAAGGAATTCCTCCTTTGACATTTCCTTGATCTTTTCTTTGGTCAGAGCGTCCTCGGGCACTTCTTTTTCCGGCTCAGGGACGGTCCAAAGATGAGAAGAGTAGACCGCAACGCCGTGCTGGAAATATAAGTAGGCGGACAAGGAACCTTTGACCACTCCTTTCGCTCCTTTCTCCAGGCCTTCCAGCTTGGCCTCTTTGAGGACCTCTTTGTAGTCTTTCTGGATGGCCTGGATGACCGGTAAATCCTGCTGATCGAGGCTCATGGCCGGACCTAGGCCCAGAATCTGAGCCACCAGGCTTTCATTGATTTCGATTCCGCCGCCGAGATTCAATCCTTTGAGGATGTCGATGAGCTGCTGCATGGTGTATCTTTCATTGGGATCGAGGCCCAGAAAATCGGCATAGGGTTGGGGAACCTGGAAGGAATCTCCCGAAGCCTGGGCTCGACCGGTCTGCTGGAGGTTAAGGAAGGTGTTTTCTGTCGAGAAATTGAGGGCCAGATTGATATTGGGATGGTCGAGCAGAAAGTCCATGAGGGCGATGTTCTCTTTTGCCGACACAGGCCAGAGTCCGGCCGTCTTGTCGTAGTACTCGAAATCGTGCGGAAAATTGTGGTTGAGCTCGATTCCTCCGGCCGGATCTTCGTTGTAGCTGCCGTCGCCGTCATTATCGAGCCCCTCAGTGTAGATTTTATAGAGGCCGGATTCTCCTTTCTGGGGATCCGCCTGACGCATCAACCTTGGCTCTGTGGGATCGGGGATCCATTTTCCCTCCGGATCTTTGACCCTCATCTGGGTGATGATTCCGTCTCGGTTCAAATCGTCGAAACCGTCTTCGTCGAGCCTGTCGTCCAGGTCCTCGTCAACGGGATGGCCGTTCCGGCGCCGTTCGTAGCGAACTTTGGAGAAATACGCCTGGGCGACATCGGGATTGAGGACGGGAGCGATATAAACGGTATTGTTGTCAAGGAGTTTTTTAATATTCTCATCCGAATTGTATCGGGTCAGGAGTTTTTCTGCCAGGAGAAGTGCGGCTTCAGTACCGACAAGGTGATAGCCCTCCAGATTGGCGGAAACGAACACCGCGGGTCTGTGCTCCGGATCCGTGAGGCCGTTTCCTGCAGAAGCAACTCTGAGCGCAAAAAATTCCCTCTGTTCAGCACTCTTTCCGATGGAGTAAAGCTTGGTCAACTGGGGATAGCCGGAAGTCCAGGCTTTGAGCAGTGTGTTGACCTCACCGGGTTGGTGATAGTTGTCGAAGGCCAGTTTCTCCGGCTGAGCGAGCACCACCGAAGAAAAGATAAGACAAAGACATAATGAAAAAAGAAGACGTCGTTTCATATCCTCCTCCTTGTTAAGTCCCAAAATTCAACTCTGATGGGATATGCAAATATAAATATCTCATTTATTGAAAATACGGACGCAGAAAGAAAAAGTTCACTCCTTTCTGTGCCGGATCTGATCGAGGGCGACGGCGATGACAATGATGGCTCCGATGATGATCTCCTGGATGTAGTTGGGCCAGCCCATCATGTTGGATCCGTTTCTGAGGAAGGCCATAATGAAAACCCCGATCATCGAGCCGAGAATACTCCCGGATCCCCCGCTCAGGCTTCCTCCTCCGATGACGACGGCAGCGATGATATCCAGCTCAAGGCCGACGGCCACGGTCGGATCTCCCACAGTCAGCCGTGAAAACTGCATCACGCCGCTCAATCCGCAGAAGATTCCGGCCAGACTGTAAATGAAAATTTTGGTTCTGTTGATTCGGATTCCGCACAGGCGGGCGGTCGCTTCATTGGAGCCAATGGCAAAGACATGCCTGCCAAAAACTGTGTAGCGCAGGACTGCGGCCATCAAGACAGCTAGGAGAATGAAAACCCAGACCCCGGGGGCAAGAAGCAGCCAGGGGGGGCGTGGCGTTGTGGACATCAGGTCGTTGATCCAACTGAGGGGGGCGTCGATTTTCTGGTTTTTGGCGATCCATTTGGCGATGCCCCGGGCGATGCCGAGCATGCCAAGGGTGACAATGAAGGGGACAAGTCTGAGTGTCGTGATGAGGAGACCGTTGACCAGACCCACCAGACAACCTGTCAGAATGCCGATCAGGATGGCCCAGGGGAGGGCAACGCCGGAGTTAATGGCATAGGCCGTTGTCACGCTGGCCAGGGCGATATTGGAGGCCGCCGACAGGTCGATGCCGCCGCTGATGATGATCAACGTCATGCCCAGAGCGCCCAGGGCGACGATTACCGATTGGGTGGCCACACTCTTCAGGTTGGCGATCCTGAGGAAGCGGTCTTGGATCTCCGGCATCGAGGCAAAAATGACCAGGACAAGGATGAGGCCGATGAACGGGCCGAGCCAGTTGATCAATGTCTGGACTTGTCCTTTTTTTACCTTATTAGGCATGGCTGTTCCTTTTGACGGCTTCTCTGTCCATGGTTCTGCCTAGAGTCGCCGCCGTCATGATGCTCTGAGCGTCCCAGGTTTCGGAAGGCCGGAGCTCGACAAGATTTCCTCTGTGGAAGACGGCAATCGAATCACAAACTCCCAAGAGCTCCGGAAGATAGGAGCTGACAAAAATTAAGGCTTTCCCCTGCAGGGCCAGCTCTCCCATCCATTCATAGATGTGTGTCTTGCTCAGAACATCGATTCCCCGCGTCGGCTCATCCAAGAGCAGGATATCGGCTTTCTGATGCAGGAGACGGGCCAGGGCCACTTTCTGCTGATTTCCACCCGAGAGGCTGAGGACGGGCAGTTCCGTACCGGCTGTCTTGATATTCATGGACAAAACGAAATGTTGGATTCCTTTTTTGTATTTTTTCAAATTGAGGAATCCGAAAGACGCATAGGGCACAAAATGACTCAAGGCGATATTGTCGGCGATGGTCAGACTCAAAGCCAAACCTTCTTTTTGCCTGTCTTCGCTCAAATACCCCATCCCCTGACGAATCCTGGCCCAGGGTGAAGATCCGGGAGCGTGGGTGCTGAAAATTTTCACTTTTCCGCTGGCTACGGGTTCCAGACCGAAAATGGAACGGACGACATCCGTCCTTCCGGCGCCGACTAGTCCGGCAAAACCCAGGATTTCTCCCCGGTGAAGCTCCAGGTTAACATCTGCTGGCATGCTTTTTCCCTTGAAGTTTTCAAGCTCAAGGATGGTTTCTCCCCGCTCATGGGGAATTTTCGGGAACATCTCCATCAGCTTCTGACCCACCATGTGCTGGATCATTTCTTCCAGAGAAATGTCTCCTATGGAGCCTGTTTGGATCTTGTTTCCGTCCCGGAGAATGGTGTAGCGGTCGGCCACTTTCTGAACCTCTTCTAAAAAGTGACTGATATAAATGATGCTCACTCCCTGTTCTTTAAGGCTGCGGATGATCTGAAAGAGTCTTTGGCTGTCTTCGAGAGACAGGCTGCTGGTCGGCTCATCCATGATCAGGATACGGGCGTTATCGGCCAGGGCTCTGGCGATCTCCACGATCTGTTTGATGCCTACGCTCAATCTCTTAAGAGGTGCGTCCAGAGGGATTTCCGAGTGGTTGACCAGACTCAAAACGTCCAGTACGGTCTTCCTCATTTCCCTTTTTTTTAAAAAGGGGCCGCTTCTTTTTTCCTTTCCGAGCATGATGTTTTCTGCGACGGTGAGTTGGGGAGCGAGATTGAGTTCCTGATAGATCATCGATATGCCCCTTCGGCGGCTATCCAAAGGGCTGGATGGTGCAAAGGGGGTGTTTGCATATCGAATTTCCCCTGCGTCCTGACGGAGAGCGCCGCTCAGAATTTTGACCAGGGTGCTTTTTCCGGCTCCATTTTCTCCGATCAGGGCATGGACCTCTCCCTCTCGGAGTTCGAAGTTTACATCAGACAGAGCCTTCGTGCTTCCAAATCTCTTGTGAATACCCTCCATCCTCAGAATGGGATTCGTTGCGGGCTTGGTGGTCATCAATTCAAATAAGGAGTGAGATCCGGGGAAAGGAGCGCCTTCATTTCAGGCTCGGACATATTTTCCGGAGTGATCAGATGGACTCCGGTGTCTACTCTTTTTTCGATCGGATTCCCCCGTAAGTGGAGAACCATCTGCTTGACTCCCATGTAGCCAATTTTTATGGGGTCCTGGAGGATGAGTCCGTGGATATGGCCTTCTTCCAATCCCTGAACCAGTTTGGGACTGCTGTCAAATCCGACGAATTTGATCGAACCGGCTCGGCCGGATTCCTGGAGAGCCCTGAGAGCACCGAATGTGCTGGATTCGTTAGGGCAGAAGAGGCCCTGTACGTCGGGAAAACGGTTAAGGAGGTTTTCAGCAAGTTGGTAGGCGGTTTCGGTGGTTGCTCCGGCATATTGGTCTTCGACCAGGAAGTTGATCTGGGGAAAGCTGTTTCTGATGGTGTCGACAAAACCCCTTTCCCGGTTGGTCGTGCTGGCCGATCCCACCTGGTAGCGTATCAGAATGAGATTCCCTTCCCCTTTGAGGAGCTCTCCTATTCTTTCGGCCGCTAGAACTCCGCCCTGGTAATTGTCGGTGGCCACATAGCTAATAAAATCTTCTCCTTGAAGATCGGAATCCATAATGACAACGGGTATGTTCCCTTCAACGGCATCGCGCACCGGTCTCATCAAAGCCCGGTCGTCCAGTGGGGCCAGGACGATGCCGTCCACCCCGAGGTTGATGAAGTCTTCGACCACCGTGATCTGCTGAGCCCGGTCGTCTTCCTTCTGGGGGCCGTTCCAATAGATCTTTACATCCATTTCCCGGGATGCCTTAATGGCTCCGGCGTGGATGGCTTTCCAGAAGCTGTGAGTGGTGCCTTTAGGGATGACGGCAATTTCGAGGGTTTGGCTGGCGGCAGAGGAACTGTCCTCTTTAGGGCTGCAATAGGTGAAGGCAATAGGCAGGAGAAACAAAACGATATATTTTTTTATTCCCATTTCAGCAGAAGTATAATTAAAAAATCCCTTTCAGTCAAAGCATGTGCCTCTAAAGGTCAGCTCAAAGCAAAAATTCCGTGTTCTGTGAAAATCAATGATTTCCGGTTTTTTCGGCGATGACTTCAGACCGTCTTGTTCTCATTCAGTTCTGGGCAGACTTTCCAGGCCGTTGCTGCGGGCATCGGAAAGCATGATTTCTTTCAATTCCTTCCTGATGTGGTTATCGATAGAGGAAGAAGGAGGTTCACTCAGGAGTCTTTCGACCTCTTCGTCGGCTCTTTCGGCCATGGATTTTCTGCCCAGAGAAACCCAGACATCGTAGGTGTCTCTATCGATCATCAGGGGGTACGTGTGCTCTTCCTTGTACCATTTGCGTGTATGGGGTGATGACAGGAATTCCGTGTCTGCCTGGATATTCTCGAAGAGGCCGGCCGTGAGCGGATCATCTCTCTGAGCGATTCCCCTGATGAGTCTGTAGGCCATACCGCAAATTTCGTTGTCGATAACCAGCTTTTCAAGGCTCTGGCAGCTTTCAAAATCCATCATGCCCGGGCCGGAAATGACGTTGATTCCGGACACCGCGGCCAGAACGGCTCCAATACCGGTCTCCAGACCGGCCTGGGTGTCGATGGTTTTGGCATCGCTCAGGCTCATATAGGCATGGGTGGGCAGATGCAAGTGTTTAGCGATCTGGGCGTAGCCCGAATCGATCATCATGGTTTCGATAGCCCCCATAGGTGTCGTGCCCTTTCTCATGTCAAAGCTGGATGGAGATCCGCCGAAGATTACAGGAGCTCCTTTTTGAGCCAACTGGCAGATGACCAGGCCTGTCAGATTTTCGGCTACGTGCTGGACGAGCGTTCCGCTGATGGTGATGGGTGACGTGGCTCCGGTCATGCCCATCGATATCAGTTCTGAAGGGATTCCCGCCCGGGCGCAGTCGATCAAGGACTGGGTGGTCAGATTGCTCCATTTAAGGGGAGGCGAGGGGCAGGCGTCGAATATGGCCAGCGGTTTTTCAGCCAGGCTCTGTTCACTTCCTCTTACGGCCACAAGCATGTCGAACATGGGCTTGAATCCTTCGACACGGAATGTCCCGGTAACCATGGGCTTTGTCGAATACAGCAGACCGATGTACATCCGGTAGGCATCGGAAATGATCTCGGGCACATCCTGGCTGATCAAACCCGTGCTCTGGAAGTGGATGTTGGGCATGGCTTCGGTGATGCGGACAAAATTCAAAACATCAGCGGTCCCGGCTTTCCTCTGACTCTGAGTCTTATGGTCCAGGAGAGTCACGGCGGCCGAACCCGGATCGAAATGGACTTCGTCCCCCCCGACGATGAACTCTTTTTCTCCGGATCTGTCGTAAAGTCGAATGACGTCTGGAGTCGAGGAGAGGGAATCCTCAACAAGCTGCGGAGTGAGGTGGACTCTCTGAGTGGTATGATCCACTTTCATCCCGGCGTCAAGAAAGAGTCTCTGGGCCTCCTCATTTTCGACAAAGATCCCTTCTTTTTCGAGGAGAACCAGGGCTTCCTCGAAAATAATTTGAATGAGCTTCTGACTGAGAAGCTCCAGTTTGGGTCTTATTGCGTTTTCCATTTCTTTTATCCTTTATTTTGGATTTTATTCCTTGGCTAGAAAGAAGTTCTTTACAGAGGGGAACAGCTCCATTTTGGTGTGAGGGAGAAAAAGGGCTCCCGTGTATTCGTTCATGTAACCGGGCTCTGTATTCAGCTCCACATAGGTCATCCGGTCAGCGAGATTTTCGACCATCTCCCTGTTCTTCTCAGAGAGCAGGACAAGAAGAGCGCCGAGAAGCGAGCTGTTACCCATGTATTGGAATTTTTTCCTGTCGAGATCGGGGAGGAGGCCGATTCTGACTGCATTTTCCACATTCAGATAGCGGCCGAATCCGCCGGCGATAAAGACAAAATCAATGGCCTCGAAATCCAGTCCGACGTTCTTGAGAAGGAGTGCACAGGCTGAAAAGACGGCTCCTTTGGTCCGGATGAGGGAGGCGATGTCGTTCTCTGTGATGACAATGTCTTTCCCCCAGAATGAGTCCTCTTTTTTGACAATCAGGAAGGCCGGGCCCTCTTCCGAATCGATCAGCCTCTCTTTTGCCTTTCTTTCAATGAATTTTCCGCTGCGATCGATGGTACCGCGGCTGAAGAGTTCCGCCAGGAGGTCGACCAGGCCCGAGCCGCAAAGGCCTTTGGGAGGTGAATCCATTATAGTGCTGAACTCCGGCTCTCCCCGGCTGTTTATTGTCAGCGACTCTATGGCGCCTTCCGAGGCGGGCATGCCGCATTTGATACCGCTGCCCTCGAAGGCCGGACCGGCTGAACAGGCGCAGGTCATCAGCCAGTCCGAGTTGCCGACGACGAGTTCTCCATTCGTTCCCGCATCTATGAACAGGGACAGGCCCTGGCCGTCGCGAAGGATGGGCGTTCCCAAAAGACCGGCCGTGATATCTCCGCCGACGTAACTGCCTACCGAAGGGGCAATGAAAACGTCGGCTTCCCGGTTGATCTCCAGATCGAGGTCTCCGGCCCGATGGACTGGGACATGATTGAAAGTGGGGACATAAGGATCCAGGCGGATGTGATGGGGATCGCAGCCGAGAAAAAGGTGGATCATGGTCGTATTCCCCGAGATAGAGCTGTAATCGATCCAGGATGCCGGAACGCCGGCGCCGTCGACCGCCTTACGGATGAGCTGGTTGATGGTTTGGACGATGAGTGCACGGAGCTCATGAAGACTTCCGGGTTTCTGGGCGTAATGGATCCGGGAGATGATATCTTCGCCGCATTTGATCTGCTGGTTGTAGCTGGATGCCGTATTGAGGATTTTTCCATCGGACAAATCAACCAGATGAAGGGCGACGGTTGAGGTGCCTATGTCGCAGGCGATGCCCAGCGAACTCATTTGTTCAGAAGCCGGACAGACATCGATGATCTTTCTGGCTTGATTCACCCACGACAGGACACAATCGACTCTGTCGGGATCCTGGCGAACGGTTCCGGCCAATTTCTTGAGCACGGGAAGCGGGCATTCCCAATCCGAAAAGCCCGTTTCTTTTTTCAACTGCAGAAGCAGTCTTTTTAAATCGCTTGTTTTGTTTTCAAGCGAGGGAGGATCGAGTGTCAGGAATATTTTTGCGACAGGAGGTGCGATTTCATAGACTCCCGATAGATGCTCTTTGTTCCGGTGGAAGTAATCCGATTCAGTAACGCTCTGGATGGAAAGCTCTTCGAAATGGGGAAGCTGGACGGTCATATCGCCGGCAATTGAAGTCCGGCAGGCGAGCACGAAACCTTGGTAGGCGATTTTTTCCGGCAGTCCTGTAGATGCCTTTTCCCCAATTTTGCCCTCTAAAATTCTCACCCGGCATTCCCCGCAGGTTCCCACGCCACCGCAGGATGTCTTGAGGGGAAGATGCGACAGATGGATGGCATCCAAAAGGGTTCTGCCGGTAGAGACGGAAACCACGGTCTCAAAAGGGAGAACCCGGACGTTAAATTTTTTCTTGTCAGCCATTGTATCACATCGAGATATGACTACAGTTTTCGCGGCGACTCCATTTTTTCCTTAAGTCAGCTTGACATTCTTGACGAAAGAAGGGATATCCGAAGCTTCCTGAGGCCCAACGATGACTTCCCACCCCGGCAGACTCTCCTCCAGGTCTCCGCTGATTTGGGAGACGAATCCGGGGATGACGATTTTCCGTGTGTTCACCCGCTCTTCCAACCCGATATCGTGGATGAACTTGGCGATCGTTTCTCCCACAAACTTCCCTGCCGCCCAGGCCGTGAGTACCGATTGGCCCTCGACATCGGTGATCACGAGATGGGCCGAGATTCCGGAATTCTCTATCTCCCCGGAAACCATAAAATAAGTCAGGGAGAAGTTGGTGGTCACAAAAACAGGTGAATCCGGAGTCGGATCGCCGATGGGGTAGACTTTGGGATCGACCTGAATCGGTTTTTGGGGATCAGTGAAGATATTTTGACGCAATGTGAACAGAGTGTACAAAAGGGATTTGTCCCACTCGGGAAGGACGATGATGGAATCGTACTTACAGAGCAGAACCGAAGCGTCGGCTAAGCCTTCATAGGGATCTTCCGTTCGGATGACGGAAAACAGGGGATAGCCGAAGGATTTGAAGTTTTTTTTCAGGGCACTCCGCCGCAGAATCGTGTTTTCCTGCAATCGGCGGCCGATATTTTCCGAATCCAAATTGAGAATGAGATCGGGGACTCCGGCCTCTCTGGCTTTCTCCGATTGAAGGGCCATGTTCTCGAAAGAATGAGCTGTTAAGATCAGGCTGGCACCGTAAATTTTTGCCAGCTCATAATCCAAATCCGATGCCTCTCTCCTGAGAAAGACGGCAGGACGTTCGTTCCTGCATATTTCCAGGCCCTCTTTGAGAAGGCCGTGTTCCGGACAGTCCAGGATAAGGCCCTTTGAGGAGTGCTGTTTTACCAGGTGGATCGTTTTTAGAAATGTATCTTTATCCGCCCCGTCGTGCTTGATGAAGAACAGGTCGACAGTGAGTTCTTCTCCGACTCTTTCCACTCTATAGTTATCGATATCCGATATTTTGTCCCGTAGAGTGTTCATGTCTTCGGACGTCTTCAGCTCGATGGCGATTCCGGTTTGGTGAAAAAAAGTCTTGTCGTGCCGGAACATGACTGTTTCATTGCCGATTTCCAGTGCGTTAGCCCCCCCGATTTTGACCAAACGGATGGGAGGCTCACTGGCCGCTCCCAGGGTGGTCTTGGCCTCTTCCGAAGCATGGGGACATTCGCCAAGTTCCGCTTTCTTCTGGGCCAGCTTCATGGCAAAGGCCATGCAGGTGGGAACTCCGCAGTCCCCGCAGTTAGTCCTGGGAAGAAGCTTGAAGATTTCCAGTCCTGATAGAGCCATGTCTAGCCGTCCTTCCGGGATTGAAACATCTGTTCGATTTTATGTTTCACAACCGCTACAGCCTGGGGATGGTAGAGGATCAGCAGTTCAGCCCCGGCAACAAGGAGACTCATGGCCGTGGCGATTTCCCAGTGGACCAGTCGTTCTTCCAGGCTGCCCCAGTTCGGATTCATTTCCTGAGGTGTCCGGGCCTCTTTAATGAGTGCGGTTTCGTGGCCGGGAAGAACGAGCATTGGAAAAGCCAGCATTGCGTCTCCGGCCAGTCCGTCGATGCGGATCCGTTCCATGATCGAATAAGTGTACTCGAGGCCATATCCCAAAGCACCCGTCAAGGGATCCATGACAATCCTCTCCCTGGGGAAATCCATGTCCGTCAAGAGAATGTTCAACTGCTTGGCCAGGTTGACGTCAATGGGGGATTGGGCAACGAGGGTGTGATTGTAAGCGATACAGGCAGCGGCGATGGTCTTGTAATTGTCCGTTTCCACATAGTTGATCAGGCAGTTTTCGCCGTTGGTCGTTTCGCAGACTTTTTTCATCACGGCATTGTTTTTTTCGAAATGGCTGTGTCCGGTGATGATGAGGGGTACACTTACGCTTTCTAGAACCTCCCTGACGGTGTCCGCCGCCTCTTCAGGACTTTTATCTCCCTTCTCAGGATGCGTCCCTTCCAGATTTACGCTGATCAATTCGGCACCGAATTGTTCGACACATTTTTTGGCCATTTTTCCAGGGCTGTCGATAACACCCTCATAAATATCTCTCAAAGGCCCGGGAAATTTTGGAGGCAGGCTGTCGAAAACTTCCATGGCCACTAGAGGCTTGTGAGGATGAAGACCCTCGAAAAAATGAAAAGGAAGAGCCGTGCTTCCTCCTATGGTTAAGGAGTGGGAGCGGCTTCCTCCCAAATCGGCTGTGGCTCCAAGTGTGACTTCGATCACTTGTCCGGGATTTTTCTCTTGAGGGATTTCAAATTCCATTTACTGTCCTTTTTCTGCAGATTTGAAAATGGATTTCATCCAGTTATCAACGGCCGTATAGGCCGGAGAGGTTTCAGGCAGCGCCCAGACTGATTCGCCTCTTTGATCCGCTTCGTAGATTTTTAGGTCGTCGGGGATGAACAGGCAGCACTGAAGATTTTCATCGTCAATCGTTTTGGCCACGGCAGCCGGAATCTCTTCATTGACGCGGTTAAGAATCAGGCATTTCCGTCCGATGCGTGTGTCCAGTTCCTTGAGAAGCCGGCTGATCCTCCCTGACGTTCTCACTCCTCTGACGGTCGGTTCGGAAACGATCAGAAAAAAGTCGATATTTTGAGTCGTCCGCCGGCTGAGGTGTTCCATGCCAGCCTCGTTATCGATGACGATGTATCGATAATTCGCACTCAAAGTCTGAAGAATGTCTCTGAGAAGATTATTGGCATAGCAGTAGCATCCCGGTCCTTCCGGCCTTCCCATAGCCAAGAGGTCATATTGAGGAGTCTCGACAAGGCCGGTTTGGATTTTGTACTCGAGAAACTGTGCTTTGGTCATACCGCCGGGAAGGTTCTGATT